>JBGSYE010000024.1:0-3704 GCA_041751075.1 Chthoniobacteraceae bacterium | reverse complement strand
AAACGGCAGGACGATATTGCGGAACCGGAGGCTATCCTGTAGCGGGAGACTTACGCACCGATTCGCAACGTGCAGCAGTAAAGGCCGGAGACGATCTCCTCCTCGCGGCGCACGGGCACCTTCAGGATGCGCTTGAACATCTCGCCTTCGAGCCGGCCGACGATCGGGAAGGCCTGGAGCAGATCGAGGATCGGGGAGTGATGCTCGACGATCTGAAGGGTGCCGTCGGGGGTCATTTCCACTTCGCTCATGTAGCCGTCGTGATCGCGCAGGCGGGCGAGGCACTTCACGCGGTCGAGGAGACTCTCACCCTTGAGCTTCGCGGCGTAGGTCTCGGCGTTACGTTGGAAGAGGACGAGGAGCAGCTTTTCCGGCGCGGTCGGGCCGTAGAGCTTCTGCGCGGCTTCGAGCAGGGCGATGGTCGCGGCGTTGCTGGCCGTGGGGAAAAGTTCATGCGCGCGCGGGGTCAGGCGGTAGAGCATCCGCGGGCGGCCTTTCGGCTGGGGCTCGCGCCAGGTGTCGAGCAGGCCGCGCTTCGCGAGGTCGGTGCAGAGATCCTTCACGCCCATGTAGCTCATCCCGATGCGCTCGGCGATCTCACCCACGGCGATGCCCTGGGTGCGCTTGATTTCATTGAGCACTTTGAGCCGTGCGCTGCGGCCGACGGTCTGGAGGAGGCGCTGGTTCAGGGGGCGGGGAGGTTGAGTGGTGAGAGCTGAGAGTTGCGTAGCGCGCCGCTTCGGACCCGCGCACGCTCCAGTTGTGCGCCACTCCACGCTCAACTCTCAACTCTCAACTTCCCCCTCGACTCCCTCCAAAAGCGCCGAAATGCGCGAGCGCCTCGACGATGCCGCTGCTACAGTCCGCCGTCGCCACGTAGCCGCCGGCTTCGCGTACCGCGCGTTTCACCGGCTCGCAGGCATTGCCGGGGCAGGCCACCCACTGCGCAAAGCGGCCGTCGAGCATCGGGATGTCATTGTAATGATCGCCGGCGGCGAAGATCGCACTGCGCTCGATGCCGGTGAGGCGCGCCAGTTCGCCGAGCGCGGTGCCTTTGCTGTAGGCCTCGTGGCAGAAGCGCAGGTAGATCGTATTGCGCATGAAATTGAAGCCCGGCACCCGCACCCGCTCGCGCTCGAGGAAGACGCACACTTCATCCATCTGCACATCGGTCTCGGTGACGATGCCCACGAGCCGGTCGCCGTCGCGTTCGAAGTGCGCCCACAGTTTGCCGTCGAATTCCGCGTGGATGTCGGCGAGCAGCGGGCTGGCCTGGGTAAAGAGCCAGTCGTGATCGTCGGCGCAGCGTTTGTTCCAGTCGCCGTAGTCCTGCCATTTGCCGTCGGGGCTGCGGTGAAAGACCTCGCGCTCCGAGGTCAGCACGTAGTCGGGCTCGAGGTCGAAATCGAACTCCCGCAACCCGGCCTCGATGTGCCAGAGCACGCGGCCGGTATTCACCGCCCAGAGCACGCCCTGCGCACGGAGCGCGGTGAGCGCCTCGAAGAATTCGGGCGCGACCGGCGGGATGGCGCCGTGTTCGACGAGCGTCCCGTCGAAGTCCGTGCTGATCAATCGGATGACTGCTTTCATGGGCGCAAAGTTAGACGTAGCCAATTGCGTGCGACGCGTCAGATTTCCTGCTGCCGCACGTCAAAGGGCGGCGACATTCCACTCATCCATCCCCATACTCAACCGAAATGAAATCCGCCTACGAACTCGCCATGGAGCGGCTGGAAAAGCAGTCGCCCACCGCCAAACTCAACGCCCAGCAGAAAGCCGAGATCGCCGAGATCGAGAGCACCGCGAAAGCAAAGATCGCCGAAAAGGAAGTCTTCCTGAACGACCAGATCACCAAGGCGCAGGAGCAGGGAAAATTCGACGAAGTGCTGGAACTCGAACAGCAGCTCGTCCGCGAACTGCGCCGCATCCACGACGACGCCGAAGCGAAGAAAGACAAGGTCCGCGGCGCGGCGTGAGGATCACTGACGGCAGCCAGAATCACCACCGATAGGTGAACCGCGCGCGGAACATCCGCGGCTCGGCGGGATGCAGGTGGGTGTCGTCGAAGCCTTCGTCACGTTCGCCACGCAGGCGGCTCGCGTAGAAGTACTCGATGTCGTTGTCGTCGCGATCGAGCACGTTCAGGCATTCGACAGCGGCTTCCCAATTCGCCGTGCGATAGCCGAGATTTGCGTTCACGGTGAAGGTCTCGCGTCCTTTCACAGAATTGTCTTCCACGAGCGGCCGCCGGGCGAAAGCACGGGCGCGCGCGCCGGCAAACCAACCCGGCTCCTGCCCCTGCGCTCCGAGCACGAAACCGCCGCTGAACATCCACGGGACGCTATCCGGGATGCGATCCGCATCTTCCGCATCGCGGAAGCGCGCGTGGGTCGCCGCGAATTCCGCATCCAGCGTGAGCCAGGCCGTCGGCGCCCAATAAACCGCCGCCTCGATCCCGTAGCGCCGTGAGCCGGGGCCGGGCTCATTTGTCCCCGCGTCGCCGACATAGACCAGCTCGCTATCGCTCTCCAGCCACCACGCGGCGAGCGTGGCCGTGACCTTCGGGATGAGCTGCGTCCGCAGGCCGATCTCCGCGCCGATCGTGCGCACGAGCGGATCGACCGGCGGCACGGGGTCGCCGCTCACCGGGTCGATCGTCGTATTCACGCCGCGCGCATCGTTGCTGTGAAAGCCGGTGCCGAAGTTCAGGTAAAACTCGGTCTTCGCCCACGGCCCGAGGATCGCCGTGAATTTCGGGCTCACGATGCCCGCCCAGTCGTCGCCGCTGTTGCCGCGCGAGTCCGCATCCACGTCGAAGAGGAAGGCATCCGCCCGCACGCCGACCACCGTGCGCAGCCACGGCGTCCAGCGCACGCCGGCTTCCGCAAAGGCGCCGGCGCTGCTCTCGGTGACGTCGTCCTGCCGCACGGTGCGGAAGCGCTCGCGCTCTTCGGTCTTGTACAGGCCGATGCCGTCGATGAAGTCGGTGCGCGTCTGAAGGCCCACGGTGATCTCCGTCTCGTGGCCGATGAAGAGCAGGCCGCCCCAGGTCTTCGAGACATCGCCGCCGACGATGAAACGCTCCTCGGATTGCTCGAACTGATCCCCGCGATCGGGCTCGTCGAGGAAGTAGGTGAAGTTCGAGAAAAGATTCAGATCGTAGTACACGCCGTAGAGATTCAGCCGCGTGGTGTTGTCGCCTTCCCTCGCCTGCCAGTGCAGTTGCAGGCTGTAGCGCTGGCTGTCACCGCCGTTCGTGTCGTCGGTATTGCCGAAGCGACCGAGCCGGCCATCCTGGAGCGCGCGCAGCGGGATCTGATCCGAGCTTCGCCAGTCGGCGTGATAACCCATCAGGGTGAGCGAGAAGTGATTGTCCGCGTCGCCGTCGAAGTAGCGCAGAAACCCATTCCAGCGGCTGAACTCCTCCGGCAAATCCCACGGTCCATCGTAGTAAGTGTACTCACCGGCAAAGGTGAGCCGCGGCGCGCGTCTGGCCGCGTCTTTCCCGGTCGCGTCCTCGCCGAGCGTGATGGTGTCGCCGATCAGCCCGCGGAAGTAATTGTGCTCGCCGATTTCAGCCATCGCGAAGCCGCGCAGGAAGGAGTCGATGAGATTGAAATCCGCGCTGCCCGCGCTGGAGAAATCGCCATTCCGCGCGGTGTAGGTGCCCTTGGTGTAGTCCACGCGCTCCACGAGTTCGGGGA
>JBGSYE010000023.1:0-2475 GCA_041751075.1 Chthoniobacteraceae bacterium | reverse complement strand
AGCTGCGCCTGCGCGTCGAGGAGCAGATTCCCCGTCGTCACCACGCGCTCCCCTTGGCTCAATCCGGCGACCACTTCCCACACCTCATCGCCCACGCGGCCGAGGGTCACGGTCCGGCGCTCGTAGCCCTCCTGCTTTTCGACGAAGACCGCGGGCAGGCCGCCCGGCCAGAGCACCGCGGAGCGGGCCACCGTGAGGACCGGCTCAGTCTCCGATTTGATGCGGGCTTCGGCGTATGTCTGGTGCAGCAGTTCGCGCCGCTTCATTCCCGGCTCACCGATGAAGGGATTTTCGAGAACTACGCGGACCTTCGCGCTGCGGCTCGCCATTGCGAGATTCGGGTCGATGAAGTCGATCGGCGCGGTGAAAATCTTCCCCGGTACGCTGGGCAGCACGATTTCCACCGACTGGCCCGGACGGATCCACGCGAGGTCGCGCTCATAGGCATCGAAGACGAACCACATGCGGTCGAAGTCCGCGATCTCGAAGAGCACGTCGCCCTCCTTCACATACTGGCCCGCATAGACCTTGCGCTCGACCACGGTGCCTGAGATCGGGGCGACGATGTCGAAAGTATCGCCGGTGTGCGTGGGCAGCTTGTCGATTTGCTCCAGGGTCAGGCCGAGCCGGCGCAGTTTCTGGCGCGTGGCCGCCAGGGCTATATCGCGATCCCGCGAGTCCACGCCTTTCAACGCCACGGTGTACTCGGCCTTGGCCACGAGCAGGTCGCGGCTGTAGATCGCCGCGAGCGGCTGCCCCGCCGTGACCTCCGCACCGACGAAATTTACGAAGAGCTGGTCGATGCGTCCTTCGACGTAGGCGGAGAGGCGGCGATACTTCGAGGCGTCATCGTCGATCATGCCGGCCACGCGAATCGTGCGGCGGAGCGGCTGGCGGACCACCGGCGAAGTCGCAATCTGCACGACATTGAGGCTCTGCGGACGAAGCTCGATGACGTCGGCATCGCTCTGCCCGGAGCGCGTCGCTTCGCCTTCATACACCGGCACGAGCTTCATGCCGCAGATGGTGCAGTTGCCCGGCTCGTCGCTTTTGATCCACGGGTGCATGGGGCTCTGGTAAAAGAGAACCTTGCGCGCGGTGGACGCGGTGGCTTCAGACGGTCGCTGGCGGCCAAAGTGCCAGCCGAGGCCGCCAGCCAGAGCGGCGGCGGCGAGGAGAGTGAGAAAATGGGTAGTGCGGTTCATGCATCGGAGAGGTGAATTGCTTTGACGAAAGGTTCGGTGCCGTTTGCGTCACGGCACACTGCGCCTGTCAAAGCCCTCTCAGATGAGCCGCGTGCAGAGGAGCGCCAGCCGGCTCGGCGCGGGAGTCCGCGCCGCGATCTGGCGCCGCATCGCCGACATCTCCACCGTGAGCGATGGGGCCACGCCGACGAGGGTGAAAACCGGAGACAGCGCCTGCTTCACCGTCGAGGTCGTCGGCGCCGCGGGCTGGGACTCCTGCGCGGGCGAGTCGTCCGAACTGCAGCACGGCGTCGCATCAGGCATGGGACAGCAGGTGCAGAGCACGACCGCCGGGCATCCTGCGGGAATCGGCCCGGAACCAAGCGCCAGCCCGAGGGTCAGGGCGAGGAGCAGGAGGAAGCGCGCGGGCATGGAGCAAGTTGCCGCGAAACCGCGTACCGTCAATCAGGCGAAAAAACTTTGTCCAAAAACTGCCCGTGCCAACCTTGTAGCTGCAAACATGGAGTCATCCCCGCCAGCCCCCTCCGATCCCGCGGCGAGCACCGAAGCCTACCTTCGGCTGCTCACGGCTCACGATCGCTGGCTGGCGGCGTACGTTTATAGCCTCGTCGCGAGCGCTGCGGATGCGGACGACATCCTGCAGGAGGTGAAGGTCACGATGTGGAAGCAGTTCGGGAAGTTTCAGCCCGGCTCGAACTTTCGCGCCTGGGCACGCACCATCGCCACAAATCAGATTTTGAATTACCGCCGGTCCTCCAAACGCCGCGAGCATTCCCTGCTCGATGAGCAATTCATCGAGGCGGTCGCGGGCGAGATCGACCGCCGCGCCGAGCAACTCGACGCCCGCGCGGATGCGCTCCGCCTCTGCCTCCGCAAGCTCCCCGAGGCCCACCGCACGATCGTCCTTTGGCGCTATTTCGAGGACTGCGGGATCGAAGAGATCGCCGCGAAGAGCGCGCGCACCGTGGAAGCCGTGTATCGCCTGCTCAGCCGCATCCGCGCGGTGCTGAATGAATGCGTGAGCCGCCAGATCGCCGCGGGAGCCAGCGTATGAAAGACCAATCTTCCAGTGAAGATCGCATCGATCGCGCGATCGAGGGGATGCTCCCGCCGGACGAGTTCGACGCGCTGAAAGCGGACGTGGTTCGCGATGCGGAATTGCGCGCCGCGTATGTCGATCGGGTGTGGCTGCACTCCACGCTGCGCGCCGAGGCTGAGACGCTGCAGCAGATCCTCGGCGAGCCGGCTACGGCGGAAGCGAAGATCGTGC
>JBGSYE010000022.1:0-3028 GCA_041751075.1 Chthoniobacteraceae bacterium | reverse complement strand
GATCATCTACGTCTTCGGCGCGTTCCTGATCCTCACGGGCATCAAGATGATCGTGAAGCGCGAGGAGGAATTTCATCCGGAGCGCAACCCGCTGGTGCGCTGGTTCAAGAAGCTCATGCCGGTGACGAACGACTATCGCGGCGACAAGTTTTTCGTGCGCGAAAACGGCATCCGCATGGCCACGCCGCTCTTCGTGGTGCTGCTGCTCGTCGAGTTCTCCGACCTGATCTTCGCAGTGGATAGCATCCCCGCGATTTTCGCCGTCACCAAAGATCCGTTCATCGTCTATACCTCGAACGTCTTCGCGATCCTCGGCCTGCGTTCGCTCTACTTCGCGCTCGCGGGAGTGATGGACAAATTCCATTACCTCAAGATCGGCCTCGGCGTGGTGCTCAGCTTTGTCGGGGTGAAAATGCTGCTCGGCCACACGCCTTACAAAATCGACACGCTCGTTTCGCTCGGCGTGATCGTCACCGTGCTCGCCATCTCAGTCATCCTGTCTCTGCTGTGGCCAAAGAAGGTGGTTTTGAAAAATGCGCCACTGACGGAACCGATGCCGCAACCGTGATGAGCCATTTCGCCGGACGCATCGTCGCCTCCCGACCGTTCCACGCCACGATCATCGCGGTGATCCTCTGCGCCGGTGTGCTCGTCGGCCTGGAAACAAACGCCGCGCTCGTCGCCCGTCACGGCCCGCTGCTGCACGCGCTCGACGCCGTGGTGCTCGCCATCTTCAATGCGGAGATCGCGCTGAAGGTAGCGGCCCACGGCCGCCGCCCGCTGGACTACTTCCGCGACCGCTGGAACGTCTTCGATTTCACCATCGTCGCGCTCTGCGTGCTGCCCGTCGGCGGGCCGTTCGCGGCGGTGCTGCGCCTGGTGCGCACGCTGCGGCTGCTGCGACTCATCACCGCGCTGCCCAAGCTGCAGCTTCTCGTCGGCGCGCTGCTCCACAGCCTCAGTGCGATGGGTTATGTGAGCTTGCTGCTCGCGCTGATCTTTTACATCTACGCCATCACCGGCATCCACCTCTTCGGCCCGCACGCGCCGGAGCATTTCGGCACGCTGCCGGCGGCGCTCATGTCGCTATTTCAAATGATCACGCTGGATAATTGGAGCGATCTCTTTCACACCGCGCGCAAGGCCGCACCAGTCGCGGCCGTCGCCTACTTTGTCAGCTTCATCCTGCTCGGCACGATGATCATGCTGAACCTCTTCATCGGCGTGATCATGAACAGCATGGCCGAGATGCACGCGGAGCTGGACGACCAGAAGCGAGCCAGCCGTGCGACCGCGGAGAAAGGCTGCGTCCTTGGCGACGTGACCGTGCTCGATCAGCAACTCGCAGGCTTGCGCTCTCAACACGAAGCGCTCCGCGCGAAGCTTTCGCAAACCTCGCCCGCTCCAATTCCATGAACCCAATGACCACATCCGAAACCGAAGCCATCCTCACCCTCTGCCTCATCGCCTCTTTCGCCGACGGCGACAAACACGAACGCGAGCGCCAGCAGCTCAAAAAAATCACTGACTCGCTCGCCAGCGACGCCGTCGATCTCACCGCGCTTTATCAAGAAGTGCTGCTGAACAAACCGGACGTCGCCGCGGTCGCCGCACGGCTGCTCACACCCGGTGCCCGCCAGCTCGCCTACGAGATGTCCGTGTGCGTGTGCGATGCCGACGATGTGTGTAACGCCGCCGAGCAACAATTCCTCGATCAACTCAGCGCCGCACTCGCCCTGCCCACCACCACCACCACGCGGACTCTGGAAGCCGAGGCCGCCGCGCTCGCCACCCTGCCCGTGGCCTCGCCACCCTCTGCCCAAGCCGAGGAGACCGATGCCATGATTCTCCGCTACGCCATCGTTGGCGGCGCGCTGGAATTGCTCCCACAGACCCTGGCCACGCTCGCCATCGTGCCCATGCAGACCAAGATGGTGTATCGCATCGGCAGCCAGCGCGGCTTCGATCTCGACCGCAAATCCATCGTCGAGTTCATGGCCGCCGCCGGCCTCGGCATGGCTTCGCAAGTCTTTGAGGGCTTCGCGCGCCGGCTGACTCAGGGACTCGGCAAAACCGTGGCGGGCAGGATGGGCGGCAAGATCGGCGACGCCGTCGGCGGCATCGCCGTGTGCTTCGGCGCCACCTACGCGCTCGGCCAACTGGCCAAACTCTACTACGACAGCGGGCGCACCCTGAGCGTTGAGACACTCAAATCCAAATTCCCGCCGCTCCTCGCGGAAGGCAAAACGCTCGCGCAGAAATACAGCACGCAGATTGCCGAGCAGAGTCAGCAGCTTCAGGGGGCAGGTCTCGGCAGTCTGCTTAAGGGTGTGATCTAAAGTGATCTCGCGTGACGACGACCGAAGCTCTGAAGTGCGGCAGGAACCGGACGCGCCGCCTTTTCCATGAACCTCTTCCTGATCGAAATCCTCGTCGTGCTCTCGCTGTTCGTCGCCAAAGGCGCCTTTGCCATGAGCGAAATGGCCGTGGTTTCCTCACGCAAGTCGCGGCTCAAGCAGATGGCCTCGGACGGCCACGCGGGTGCGGCGGCGGCGCTGCGCCTAGAGGAAGCGCCCAATCGTTTTTGCCCACGGTGCAGATCAGTCGTAGTGCGGGAAGGGGGTCAGAGTTTCCCTATCCAGAATGTTACTGATCGGGCGGTGTGCGGATTGGGAGGGTGAGCGGCCAGCTGATTTCGCAGCCCGCAAAACGTGAGGGGTTAACGGAGGGAGGAGTTCTGCCGCGAGAGGCGATACGCGGACAGAGCTAAAACGGAGGCGATGGATCGACTGCGAAATGAGGCGGGATGGACCCCCGCGCGAGATCGGTCAGAAATTTGGCGGGATGCGCCCTGGCACGGTAGCGCAGCGAATTTATCAGAATAAAACGAATGCTAAACAATGAAGCTCTGACTCCGACACTCTCCCCTGACCCCGACACTCTCCCCTGACCCCGACACTCTCTCTCCGGTGACTCCGCCGGGTGCGCTCACTCCCTCACCAGTCGGAAAGCGCGTTTGCACCGGACC
>JBGSYE010000021.1:0-6168 GCA_041751075.1 Chthoniobacteraceae bacterium | reverse complement strand
ACCCAGCGTCCCCTGCGCTGGCTGCAATTCCAACGCAGTCGAAAAAGCGGCGAAGGCACGCGCGCCGGGGAGTTCGGGTTCGGCTTCCGCGTCCGCTTCCCCGCCGCCATCCGCGGCCCGCTCGCCCTCGGCTACGGAGCGCACTTCGGCCTTGGGCTTTTCGTTCCCAACGACGCGTGAACACAAAACGCGCCAGCTTCGAGGAGTTTGTCCGGCCATGCGCACCCGGTCTATTTCCTCCACTTCGATGGCGATCAAGCATCGCGCCTTTGCGTCTGGCGAGAGCAGCCCTTCACGGATGAAGAGCAAGCAGCCATTTTGAAAGCAGCGGAGGAACCCATTGTCCTGACCTACAAAAAATCGTCGTGGACGGCGAATCTCATCCCGCTTGATCGGCTCGTGCCCCTCCCGCCTTCCGCCGGTTCACCGGGCGCCACGGTCTGGGAAAGCAGCACACCCTACGTCCCTCCCCGTCACGTCCACGACCGCCGCGGAAAAGAAAAGGCCGGGGAATCCTGCGCTCAGCATTTGCGGGCAGGATGCCCGCTAGCCGCACAGCCTGGAAGGCTGTGTTCCGGTTTGCCGGATCACGGAAGCCGGCCGCTTGCGCTTACCGTTGGGATTGTGAGCACTGGCTTGTCTCGGTCCGGCGAAGCGAGGTTGCTACTCCGCTTGATTGATCCGCCATGAGTTACGGCACGCGCAAGACCAAGGTCGAAGGTGCTCGCCCATTCCCGGCTTCCCTTTTCCCCACCTCCTCCTCGGCGGAGGGAAGCGAGGGCACTCCAATATGAATCACCGGACCACCACCGAAGAAATCAAGGCGGCGACGCGCAGAGCACGCAGGGCGGAGGCACGCATGATCGAGCGGCGCGCACTTCCGACTCGGGAACCCAGGGTTCATTGAGAATAATGAGTCATGAACGCTGACGATCATCTCCACGGACAGCCGCGACCGACGCCGGAGCAGGTCGCATGGGTGTTTCAACATTTGAACGAGCACTACGGCGAGGGCGGCTCATTTCGTCACCTGATCTATGAACGCATGGGCTTCGGTGAATCCGCTTACGGCGTGCTTTGCGGACAGGGCATGAACCTTTCCAACCTCGTGAATTGCGCTCGCGACAACCGCGACGTCGAACAAGCGATGCTCGACTGCTATCTGTGACGATGCTCGAATCGCGAATGATCATCGCTCAGCGCACAGCCATCGCCGCCCTCTGCCGGCGTTTTCGCGTCGAGCGGCTGGAGATGTTTGGCTCGGCGACGCGGGCCGATTTCGATCCCGAGCGCAGCGATGTCGATTTCCTCGTCCGTTTTCCCGCGGATTACGATTTCGGGCCCTGGATGTCGCGGTTGCAGCAGTTTGAGGAGGAACTGGCCGCGCTCTTCCAGCTTCCCGTGGATGTGGTGCTGGAATCCGCGCTGCGAAATCCGTGGTTCCGACGCGAAGCGGAGAAGACACGCGCTTTGATCTATGATGCATCCCAAGACACCCAAGTGGCTTCAGGACGTTCTTAACGCTTGCGATTTGATCCTACAGGCCTGCGGGGATCAAACGAGGGAATCGTTCACGAAGGACGAACTGCGCACTGCCGCGGTCGAACGAAAGTTTGAGATCATCGGGGAAGCATTGAACCGCATCAGCAAGGTGGATCCGGCAACGGCGGAGCGGGTGCCCGAGTGCCGCGCGATCATCGGCTTTCGCAACGTGCTCATTCATGGGTATGACGACATTGATTACGATCGGGTGTGGGGAGTCATTTTGTCCGATGTGCCGCGGTTGCGGGAGGCGGTGCTTCGACTGCTCGAAGAGGCCGGTCCTCCTGCTGCATGAACTTTCCCCGGCGCGCCGCAAAATGCCCTCCCTCTCCTTCAACAGCCCAAATTGACGAAGACGATGCTTTCTTTCACCGCCGGACAACGCGAAGCAATTAACGAATTCTGCCGACGGTTTCGCGTCGAGCGGCTGGAGGTGTTTGGGTCGGCGGCGCGGGCCGATTTCGATGCGAAGACGAGCGATGTCGATTTGATCGTGCATTTTCAGGATGAACGGGAGGAGGGACTCTTCGAGCGATACTGGGCTCTCACGGAACAACTCGAGAGACTGCTCGGCCGCCCGGTGGAACTCCTGACCGAGCGCATGATCCGCAATCCCTACTTCCGCGCGGCGGTGGATCAAGAACGCCGGACAATCTATGCCCGAGAATCCGAAAAAGCTGTTCGCTGACGTGCTCGAAGCCGTCCGGCGCATCCAGACGCATTGCGACGGCAAGACGCGCGACGATTACTTGAACGCAAGCTGTTCATTGTCGGCGAAGCTCTGGCGCGACTGCGGCAGAGTCATCCCGAGGTGGCGGAGAAAATCACGGACATCCATCGCATCATCGGCCAGCGCAACCGGATCGTTCATGGATATGATGCGGTCGATGATCTTCTCATCTGGGACGCCATCCAGAACCACCTGCCCGCGCTGGTCGCCCAAGTGGAAGAACTGCTGGGCGCGGAAGCTTGAGTTGCCCGAACCGGCGACCGAAGAATCATGAACCCGAACGAAGCGCCAGCCATGGTTCCCTGCATCTTCGCCCTCCGCGGCGAATCAGTGATGCTGGATAGCGATTTGGCGACCCGCTATGGCGTGGAGACCAAGGTTTTGAACCAAGATGCGGGAGCGAAGGAGCTTTCCCCGCAGGCTGGCGGAAGATAGAAGAAAGGGCGCGGCGTTCACCCCTCAAATGTAAACCCCACGACCCTGTCATGTCCGGCTCCGAGCAATGCGAGTTTGCCTTTCCCGAGGGTTCGCCAGAGCCGGACGCCGCGATGCCTTGGCGGGTCGAGTGGATGCGGGCTGCGGAGGAGTTGTGCCGGCGTCTCGCGGTGCCTCTGAATCGCCGCGCCGAGGTGCGGCTGATCCAAGGGCCGATCTTGCGCGGGAGACTCTGTCTCGCCGAGGAGCAACTCTGGCCGGACGGCGACCGCCACCGGCTGGTCTTGCGGATTGATCGAACCACTTTTCGGCTCGGTGAAATGGAATCGGTGCTGCGCCTGGACGAGGTCGCGGGGGTGGCAGTCGAGCCGCTCGAAACGTCTCCGACTCCAGAGCCGGAAACATAACCAGCCAAAGAAAAGGAGATTCACATGCGTCGCAGACCATCAGGCTCATCGAGGCAAAAACGGCGAGGCGGCGAAGGGACGCGGGAGCTCTTCACGGAACAACTGGCGGTGGTGGTGGAGAAGGCGTTCTCCACGGTGGGTTCCGAGCCAGCCGAGGGTCAAGCGGCAGCCCCATCGGAATCGCCCGGCGGAGATCGAATCGACCTCCCGACCGTGGACGCGCCCGCCGCGGCGGCAGAGGGCGTGGTGGTGCAGGATGCGGAGTTGGAGGCGATCGGTGAGGGCGACGATGCGCCGAAATTGGAGCAGCGGGTGGAGTCGCTCCCGGCGCGGATGCTGAACGAGTTCGTCTATTGTCCGCGGCTTTTCTACTACGAGCATGTCGAAGGGGTCTTCGTGGAAAGCGCGGACACGGTGAAAGGGGCAGCGGTGCATGCGCGGGTGGACAAGGGCAAGGGGGCGCTGCCGCCCGGCACTGCCGAGAAACCCGGAACTCGAAATCCGAAATCCGAAACGAAGGAGGAGGTCGCGGCGGCGGATTCCGATCTCTCAACACTCAACTCTCAACTCTCAACTTCCCCCGACACGATTCATTCGCGCTCGGTGATGCTCGGTTCGGAGCGGCTCGGCGTGGTGGCGAAGATGGATCTCGTGGAGGCAACGTTGAGCCGGGATGGCAGTGTCGCGGCGGTGCAGCCGGTGGATTACAAAGTAGGTGCGCCGCGCGAAGGTGCGGACGGGCTGGAGCTGTGGGATGCGGACAAGATGCAGCTCGGGCTGCAATGCCTGATCCTGCGGGACAATGGTTACGCCTGCGATACAGGCATCATTTACTACCGAAAGACAAAGCAGCGCGTGCCGCTGGAGCTCACGCCGGAGCTGGAGGCGTGGGTTATCTTCAAAATCGCCGAGGCGCGGGTCTGTGCGAAGGGCCCGATTCCGCCGCCGCTGGTCGATTCGCCAAAGTGCGCGCGGTGTTCGCTCGCGCCGGTGTGTCTGCCGGATGAGACGCGGATGCTTTCGCTGGGCAGCGTGCGTCTTGAACCCGCGCGACCGACGGATGTCCGACCCGTCGAAGGGCAGGATCAGCGGGTCGGATACCCGCTGGCCGCACCGGTTGAAAACCTGTGCTCCGCTCCCCGCCGCCTGATCGCGCCGCGCGACGAGAAGCGGGCGCTTTATCTCAATACCCAAGGCTACCGCGTGGGCTGCAATGATGCGGTGCTGAAGGTGAAGGAGAAAGACCGGCTCGTGGAGGAGGTGCGGGTGATGGATGTCTGCCACGTCGCGCTCTTCGGCAATATCCAGATGTCCACGCAGGCGGTGCAGCGGCTCTGCGACGAGGACATCCCGGTGACTTGGTTTTCCATGGGCGGCTGGTTTTACGGGATGACGCGCGGGCATTCGCTGAAGAATGTGCTGCTGCGGATCGAGCAATTCCGGCACGCGGCGGACCCGGCGAGCTGTCTGCGGCTGGCGCAGCAGTTCGTGCGCGGGAAGATTCACAATCATCGGGTGCTCTTTATGCGCAATCATGTGGAGCCGCCGGAGCGCACCAAGCTGCGGCTCGGCCAGGCGCGCGAGGATGCGCTGGCGACGCGCTCGCTGGAGGAGTTGCTCGGCACGGAAGGCGCGGCGGCGAGTGTGTATTTCGCGCAGTTCGGCGGGATGATCCGCGAGCGGATCGAGGAGGAGGATTTCCTGGAAGGCATCGCGCGGCCCGAGCCGGCGGCAGCGCCGGAGGTGGAGTTCACGTTCGACTTCACCACGCGCAACCGCCGTCCGCCGACCGACCCGGTGAATGCGCTGCTTTCCCTCGCCTACAGCCTGCTCGCGAAGGAGTGCACGCTGGCGGCGTGCGCCGTGGGGCTCGATCCCTACGTCGGCTTTTACCATCAGCCGCGCCACGGCCGGCCCGCGCTGGCGCTGGATGTGATGGAGGAATTCCGCCCGCTCATCGCGGAGTCGGCGGTGCTCACGGCCATCAACAACCGCTTCGTCTCGACCAGGGATTTTGTCTCGGCGGGACGCGCCGTGAATCTCAACGTCGCCGGACGCAAGCAGTTCTTCCAATGCTTCGAGCAGCGGATGAACTCGCTGATCACGCATCCCGTTTTCGACTACAAGGTGAGCTACCGCCGCGCGCTGGAGCTGCAATTTCGCATCCTCGCGCGCGTGCTCACCGGCGAGATTCCGGAGTATGTGCCGTTTCTGACGCGGTGATCAGCGGCCCCATACCCACGTCGTCCTTTTCCCATGAGAAACACCTACCTCGTCTGCTACGACATCACCGAGGACAAGCGGCGCGATCGGGTCTTCAAGATGTGCAAGAATCACGGCGAGCATCTGCAGTTCTCGGTATTCGAGTGCGATCTGAATGGGAGCGAGCTGGCTGGGCTGCAGCGGGAATTGCTCGGCGTGATTTCACAGTTGGAGGACCAAGTGTTGTTCGTGAGCCTCGGGCCGGCGGAGGGACGCGGCGATCGAGTCATCGCAGCGCTCGGAAAACCTTATACGAAACTGGACTCGCCATGTTACGTGGTGTGAGCCAGTCGTCCCTCCCGACCACCGGGGCGTTGGTCTTTGACAATTTGAACTCTGGATCTATTCGCGAACGGACCGATGCGAGCGGTGACATGATGCCGAGGAATGGGTTGCCCGCTCGCGATCAAGTGTCGGCGGGCATTGGCGACAGTTTCTCAGCGTCAGATAGTGTTGATGCAGGATCGGGCTGGCGCAAACACACGCACGACTCGCAATCTCGCACCTTGCCTGCTCAGCAAGAGCGTTTTATCTAGGAAGCATCTCCGCGCCCTCCGCGGCGCGGCCCCGTTGAAGCATTTCGTCCCTCACGCCGGAGAGCAACGAAGCGGCGATCTCCGCGCCCTCCGCGGCGCGGCCCCGTTGAAGCTCGGTCAAGGGCTGGGGTCGCATTGCGGGCATGACAATCTCCGCGCCCTCCGCGGCGCGGCCCCGTTGAAGCCAAAAGGGGGATGAGGGTCTGCCGCCCGAGGCAGGTCATCTCCGCGCCCTCCGCGGCGCGGCCCCGTTGAA
>JBGSYE010000020.1:0-11228 GCA_041751075.1 Chthoniobacteraceae bacterium | reverse complement strand
GGCGAAGGCGAGCATTTGCTCCGCGTGCTCGAGATCGGCGGCGAACGCGTCGTCGATCTCGCGCGCCGGGCGTACGAAGATGAAAATATCGGGCGCCTGCTCCGCGAGCGCCGCTTTCACGAGCTGCGAGGAAACCGGCCGCCGCGCATCGAGGAGCTGCAGCGCGCCCTGGCCGCCGCGCGAAAACTTCACCCACGTTCCCTCGTTCAGATTCTCCTCCCCGGGCTTGAGCAGCTCCGTACTGAAAAGCGCGGAGAGCAGTTCCGCCTTGCCAGCGCCACCGGACCCAATGAGAGCGATCCGCGGCGGACGCTGCTGGAGGAAGAGCGTTTTGATCGGCGTGATCTCCCGCAGGATCGGCTGCTGCAACCCCTCCGGCAGGCGACGGACGAGCTTCTCGAGCTTGTCGTAGAGGGAGAGGAAAGTGGAAGGGGTCATGCGGGTGGGCTGGGAACATCCAACATTCAACACTCAACATCCAACATTCAATGAAGGGCGGGCGCGGCCACCTCCGGCGCATGCGTCCACATCGAGGCCCAAACCGCCCGTGCGAAAAGATTGACGCTCCCCCGCCCCGCTGGAATAAGGACCGCCCCCGCGTCCGGGAACCTCCCTTTCCACCCACATCGCTCGCCATGAACTCCGTCCTCAAACTCAAGACCCTCACCAAGAACGTCGCGAGCCTCGTCGCCTCGGAACTCGATAAGAACTACGGCTTGCTGCGCCTCGCGCCATGCTGGGTGCCGCGCAGCTTTCTCCAGCCCGGCAAGCGGCTGAAGCTGCACCCGGATGATCTCTACGCCTACGGGCTCAATCGAGGCGGCATCGACGAGCGATGGTTCGCAAGCACGACTCCGGCGGCTAACGACAATCGCACGCCCGACGAGGGACTGAGCTACGTCGTCGCGGGCAAGTCGCGCTTCACCCTGGCGCAGGCGGTCGCCGAGTGCGGCGCGGATCTCATCGGCTCGGCGATCTGGAAGAAGTTCCGGAAGTGGCCGGTGTACTCGAAGTTCTTCGACAACATGGGGCCGATCCCGCACCACATGCACCAGAGCGCCGCGCAGGCGAAGCTCGTCGGGCAGGAAGGCAAGCCGGAGTCGTACTACTTTCCGCCGCAACACAACAACGTCGGGAACAACTTCCCCTACACTTTCATGGGCTTCGAGCCCGGCACGACGAAGGCGCAGGTGCGCGAGTGTCTCGCGAACTGGAACAAGGGCGACAACGGGATCCTCGATCTCTCGAAAGCCTACCGGCTAAAGATCGGCAGCGGCTGGCTCATCGACCCGTGCATCCTGCACGCGCCGGGATCGCTCTGTACGTATGAGCCGCAGTGGGGCTCGGATGTTTTCGGCATGTATCAGTCGCTCGTCGAGGGGCGCGAAGTACCGTGGGCATTGCTCGTGAAGGACATGCCGAAGAAGCATCACAAGGATCTCGACTTCATCGTCGATCAGCTCGACTGGGCGAAGAACGTGGATCCGAAGTTTAAGGACAACCACTACCTCGAACCCGTGCCGGTGGCGGACACGCGCAAGGAAGGCTTCGTCGATCGCTGGATCGTGTACGGCAAGGTCGATGGCGAGCAGCTTTTCACCGCCAAGGAACTAACCGTCGATCCGGGCGTGACCGCGACCATCAAGGACAACGGCGCCTACGGCCTCATCTGCGTGCAGGGTCGCGGCAAGATCAACGGCCAGCCGCTGAATTCGCCGAAGCTCATCCGCTTCCACGAACTCACCGAGGACGAATACTTCGCCACCGAAGCCGGCGCGAAAGCGGGCGTAACCTTCGAGAACACCAGCGAGACCGAGCCGCTGGTCTGCCTGCGCTACTTCGGCCCCGAAGTGAATCCCGACGCGCCGAAGATGGGCGCGTATCGGAAGAACAAATTCAACTGAGCGAAGGCGGAGAGGCGATGCCGATCCCGCCACTCACTACGGAAGGGTATCTGCCGGCCGGAGTTCACGAAACAGCGTTGGACGAGGTCCGTCGCCGCTTCGGGACGTTCCAGGGCAGCGATCGTCGAGTCCATCTGTGCGACCGCCTGGCGGAGTTGATCTCGCAACTCCAGCGAAGCGGACGATTTTCCGGAATCGTCATCGACGGAAGTTTTGTGACCTCGAAACCAACGCCAGAGGATATCGATGTGATCGTGGCACTGCACCGGGACCACGACTGGAATGCCGATCTGACCCCGACCGACTACGCCTTGGTTTCGCGCGCTGCGCTCCGCCGGCGGTTCGGATTCGACGTCCTGCTCGCCACCGACGGGGGAGGAGACTACCAGCGTTACGTTGAATTCTTCGGAAGGGTGCGCGACGATGCGAATGCCCGAAAGGGAATGCTGCGAATCCACCTATGAGCAGAGACTCTGAAAACCTGGCTCAAGCCATCGAAATGCTCGAGCTGATGAACGACGCTCTCCGGCATCTGCGCACGGAAGTCCTCCCGCGCAGTCCGAAGATGTTTGCGCTCATGGCGGAAGGGCCGCTCGACGAGATGCGCCGGTTGCAGGTCCGGATCGAAGCATTGACGGCGGTCGTGGCGGCGTGATCGTCGCTCCGTGTCTGGCGGGTTCCGCCCCCGCTCACATTCCTCTTGCCAGCGAGGCCACCGGAAATAGCCTCGCGCACCTCTCCCACATCCACCTCCGACACCCGCCTCCCGTATGAGCACGCACCCCAACAACTTCCCCAAACTGCACAACGCCATGTGGCCCGGCCTCGTCGGCAAGGGGTCGGATTCCGAGCCGGCTTTCGATCTCGATACGATGCTCGATTTCACCGCCAAGGCGGAAGTGGATGGCGTGAAGTTCGATGGCGTGGACCTCTTCCTTTTCGATCCGCATGTCTCGATCGACATCGACGACGACGGCCTGAAGGCACTCGCCGACAAGGTCTCGTCGAAAGGCTTCACGATCGGCTCCGTGGTCGCTCCGGTGTGGCCGCCCACGGGGGGCGGATCGGCGATGGGCACCTGCGAAGAGCGGCAGAATTTCGTCGCCCAGGTGCGCAAGGCCTGCCGCATCGGCAAACGGCTCCGCGAACTCGGCGTCCGTCCCCACGGCGTCGTCCGCATCGACTCCGCCAGTGGCGTCACCGACTGGGATCGCGATCCCGTCGGCAATACCCAGCTCATCGCCCACACCCTTGGCGAAGCGGCGAATGTCGCGGAGTCCTTCGGCGAGAAGCTCGCGGCGGAAGGCGAGATCTGCTGGGGCGGCATGCATTCGTGGAAGGAAATGGTGCGCCTGCTCGAGACCGTGAACCGCCCGGAGGTCGTCGGCTTCCAGGCCGACATGGCGCACACGCTCCTCTACACCCTCGGCTACAACCGCGAGCAGGATCGCATCCTCCCCGAAGGCTACGACTGGCAGGACAAGACCGTCCTCGACGAAGCACTCAAGACCGTCACCGCCGCGCTTCGTCCGTGGACCATCGACTTCCACGTCGCGCAGAACGATGCCACCGTGAAAGGCTCCGGCTCGCACGATAAGACGGGCCGCCACTGCCTCGCGGACGATCCGAATGGCAAGCTCGACATCCCGCACGTCGCCGGATTCTGGCTGCGCGATGAAAACGGCGCGCTGACGAAGAAGTTCCGCCACATCTGCTGGGACGGCTGCATGTTCCCAAATGCGGTGATGGAGCAGCAGGACACCTGGAACAACATCCTCAAGGCAATGATCGCCGTCCGCGACGCGCACGGATGGACCGAAGCGGAAAGGAATTCGTAACGGCAATCGCTCCGACGAAGCATCACAAAACCCACGGAGGACTGCCCTCCGTGGGTTTTTACGTTTTCCGGCGCTTGGGAATGCGGCACCGCCCGTCCGAGCTGCTGCCGCAGAGCAGACCGGATTTCGCAGCGATCGCCCTGGAACCTGGCTCTCACGGACCCCTCTTATCTATAGTCCTGTCATTTGAAACATGGGAAGGCGACGGCGACGGAGGCCGCAAGCGCACGATTTTCCACGGGCCGCCTGGGACGCGCTGGGAGGGATAGCGAAACTCCGCAGCATACATTCTGCACCTTGCGCCAAGCACTCGCAGTGGCACCCTAGACGCTGGCATCGCACCCCGCGGCGCCCCCCTCCCAATCCCTCTTCATGGACTTCGTCACGACTCGCCATCTGCTGCGGAACTTGGCTCGCTGCATGATGGGCGTGATCCTCGGACTGGCGAGCGGCCAGGCGGGCGCGGCGACGTTTCTAAAGGCGGATGTCACCACGCTGCTCGGGCCCACGTTTTTTGTGGATGATGCGGCGATCGGTGGCACGGACACGACCATCAATCAGCCGGGGACGACGAGCTACGTGCGCAGCTTTGCCGGGCTGCTCACGGCGAACCAGGGGACGACGCAACTGCGCATCACGGGCTTTGGCTTTGCCACATCCGCGAGCGCTACTTCCAATGATGCGACGAGCCTCACGGTGGCGTTCACTTATCTTGGCACGGATGGCGCGGTGGGAGGCGGCGATGATGTGGTCATCGGGTCGGCCACGGGCGGCTATGCGTATGCTTCGAGCGGGGAGTATTCGTGCGTGTTTGACACGCCGCTGGTGACGACGCTGGACATCACGGCGCTGAAGTTTCGCATTTCCGTGACGCCGACCAATGCGGCCGGGAATGGCTCGGTGCATCTCAAGGTGGGATCGATTCCTTTCGACGGCGTCACGAGTGCCAAGCTGAGCGTGGCGGGCACGGTGTCCGGCGCGCTGCCCGCCATCGCACAGCGGGTCAATCTGGCTAGGTATCAGGCGACCACGGCCTCGACGGTGAACGCTCAGTATCAGGCGACTTTCGCCACGGACGGCGTGGTGGGGAATGGGAACAGTTGGCGCAGCCTGAATGTGACGACCGCGCACTGGGTCGAGGTGTCGTTCCCGTTTCTGGTTACCATCCGCAGCGCGCATGTGTACTCCGGCATCAATGACGGCTCGGTCCTGGGCAGTTTCAAGGTGCAATACCTGTCGGGAACGAACTGGCTCGACGCGCCGGGTTCCGCTCGCGCGGGGAACACCTCGCCGGAAGTCAGTGTGCTTTTCAGCAGTGCGGTGACTTCCGATCGCTTCCGCCTCTATACCGATGACAATGGCAACGTGCGCGTGAAGGAGTATGCCTTATTCCCGCCGAATCCTCATCCGACCAGCGGAGTCGAGCAGGGTTTTCCCATCGGCACCGATGTGGAAATCAATCTCGCGAAGAAACGCCCGGCCGTCGCCAGCGCCACAAGCGGCGCCAACTACGCGAAGCTGGCGGTGGACGGCTTCGTGAGCAACGCCTCCAAGTGGCAGACGAGCACCGTCGGCGTCGCCACCCTCGACATCGACCTCCGCGTCGCCACCAAGATCGGCAGCGCGCATCTTTACTCCGGCGACGGCAGCGTCGCGCCGCTGGCCAGCTTCGATCTGCAATCCTGGGATGGCGCCGCCTGGGTGGCCATTCCCGGCGGGTCGATCACGGGCAACACCAGTGCGGCTCGGGTCGTCACGTTCAGCACGACACCCATAACCTCCATGGTGCGGCTGACCTTCACCAATCCATCGGTCAGCGCCGTGCGTGAGCTGTGCATCTTCCCGGCGAATGGCGGCGCGGGTTACGCGCTGGGGCAGGACGCGCTCGGGGTAGCGCCGCCGACGAGGGAGTTCGACGATTACAACGACGCTTATTACCATGTGCAAAACCGCGCCGCGAGCCTGCCACTCGGTGTCAATGGCACGACTCCCGTGCTGAGCCTGGCCACGCTCGACCCACACCTGAGCCAATACCAGGTGCTGCTCAATGTGGGCACCGATACTTACCGGCTGCGCAATCGAGGCACGGGGAAATGTCTGGCAGGGGCAGGTCTCTCCACGAGCGACGAAGCCCCACTCGTGGATGAAGATTACACCGCCATGCCCCATCAGAACTGGCAGCTGGTGCCCGTCGATGGAACGGAATTTTATCTCCTCAATCAATGGAGCGGTCTGGTGGTGGATACGCAGTCGGGCGGCTCGGCGGAAGGCGCAGCGCTGGTGCAGCAGGCCATCAGCGGCTCGACCACGCAGCACTGGCGCTTCGTGGCGCAGACGCACTTTCCGAAGAAAGGCATGGCGGGCTTTTTATCTCGATGGGATGAGATCGAAGGCCACTGGGCATACAGTTGGGGCCGGACGACGAGCGCGAATCTGCCGGCGGACGTGGTGTTTCACCCGATGCAATGGGGGAACTTCAACTGGGACATCGGAGCCGCGCAGGGACCGTTGGAACAGTTCATTTCCGAATGGCGCCAGCAGGATCAATCCATCCACCTCCTCGGCTTCAACGAGCCGGATGGCGCGGAGCAGGCGAACCTCACCGAAGCTCAAGCGCTCACCTTCTGGCCCCGCCTCGAGCGCATGGACCTGCCGCTGGTCAGCCCCGTGACGGTCAATCCCGACAATGCCTGGATGAACAACTTCATGACCCAGGCACTGGCGCGTGGCTATCGCATCGATGCCATCGCGGCCCACAACTATCCGAGCCCGAACGACGGCAGCGCGGACGCCCTCGTGAGCCTGCTCCAGAGTTTCAACACCGATTGGAACCGCCCGGTCTGGCTGACGGAATTTTCCACCGTGAACTGGACCGGCACCGGCAACTGGACCGAGGAGGACAATTACAACTGGCTGGCCGAATTCCTGTGGCGTGCGGAATCCCTGCCATGGCTCCGGCGTTACTCGCTCTTCATCTTCACCGCCAGCACCACCACCCCAGAACCCACTAATCCATGGGATACCGTGGGCCCGCGCTCGAACGCCTACCAGGCCGACGGCGTCACGCCCACCGCGTTCGGCGAACTGTATTTCGCCTGGGACGGCGATGCCACTGTGCGCGGGGACAAGGCCTACTTCATCCACAACAAGAGCGAGCGGAAGCGGCTCCGCAACGCGGTGGGATCGAGCGCGCCTGGCAATCGCTTTATCCGCGATGGCGGCGACACGGTGCAATGGGTCTTGCGCCCCTCCGGCATCGCAGGGCAGTGGCACATCGTCTCGCTGCGCGATGGGCGGATGCTGCGTTACACCGGCAGCGCGCTGAACTTCGCGCCCGCGCACACCACCGGCGCCGCCGTGCGCTGGAGCCTCGGGGCCGACCAATACGGGTGGCACTACCTCGAGAACCCCGCCGCCGCTGCTGCCAACCGCCGCCTCAAGTTTGACAATGGCGTCTTCAGCATGGTCAGCAACACTAGTACGATCGATCAGAACAAATGGCGGTTCATCGTCCCGTATGCCCCGGTGGAAACTGCGGCGCCAGAGGCTCCCATGAATCTGAGCGCCAGCGCCGGGGACGGCCAGGTAGTGCTGACGTGGGGTGCCGCGGCGAGCCCCGACTTCTCCTTCTACTCCGTGTATCGCAGCACCAGCAGCGGCGGTCCTTACAGCCTCGTCGCCGCGAACCTCACGTCGCCGGGTTATACTCACACTTCGCTGCAAAATGGCACGAGCTACTTCTACGTCGTTACCGCGACGGACTGGACGGGCAACGAGTCCACCCTCTCGACGCAGTCCGCAGCCACACCCGTGATCGCCACGCCGCCGATGTCACTGGGCATCGCGTCGTCCAATGGCACCATCACCATCTCGTGGCCACCGACCCATCTCGGGTGGGTTTTGCAGTCGCAGGCTGACGGCCTGGCCGCGGATGGCTGGACCAGCTACCCCGGTTCGGCGGCGACCACCTCGATGGTCTGGCCCATCCATCCCGCGGTGAAATCGACCTTCTTCCGGCTCACGCATCCGTAAGCCTGCGAGCGGAAGTTGGGCAAGATCGCCGTCATTTGGGGTGCGGAGCGTTCGGGTGCGTGCTCTGTGCTCCGCACCACCGCTGCCCGAAAAAGCGTGAGGTTCCTCGACTCCTCTCCGCTTCGCTCGGAATGACAGACGCGCTCAGCGGCGACCGTGATTGAAATCGACGGGCATGCGGACCGTCGTCGCGCCTTGGTTGTCCCCGATCTCGGCGTTCCGGCAGCTCGGATCGACGACGATCGTAGCGGCTTTCCCGGTGAAGGTGTTGCCGGTCATCTGGAGGTCGTGACCGCCGGGCGCGAAGGTGACGGCCTCGTCGGGGGCGGAGTCGCCGACGACGAAGATGTTATCGCGGACGATCACCGGACCGTAAGTGGCGTCCGGCTCGTAGAGGGTGAAGTAAAGCTCGGGAAACTGCACGGGCTTGCCAGTCTGCCATGCGATCCGGCCGCGGCGCATGTCGGGCTCGTTCTTGGTCGTGTTGTTCACGAAGACGTTGCCGGTCATCACGAAGTTCCGCGGCTGATTGATCCACGAGCCGCGGCCGCCGTTGCGGAAGGTATTACCGGTGATGGTCACATCGGTGCAGGACTTCTCGACGCTCATCACGCGGGAACCATTAGATCCGTCGATGAGGTTTCCTGTAATCGTGGCGTTCTGGCAAAACTCGGCGAGGAAGAAGGCGCCCATGCGCGAGTCGAGGATTTGGTTATTCGCGAAGACGATGTTGCGGCAGCCCTGGATGTGCATGGTGTCGCCGAGCGCGCTGAGTTGGCAGCCGGTGACGCGCACGTCATTCGCGCCTGTGATGTCAAAGGCGCCCTTGCCCGGACCCGCGCCGGTAGGCGCCCAGCCCTGATAGCCGGTGGAAAGATTGTGCATGAACTGCGTGCCGGGGCCGCTGCCGCCGTCGAAACGAATGGCCTCACCACCGGGTTTCTCCGCGATCCTGATGAAGTCCGGACCCGACTCGACGACGAAGTAAGCGCGCCCGTGCGTGATGTTTTTCGGCAGCGCGGGAGTCAGGAAACTCAAGGCTTCACGCGGCTCGTCTGACGCGCTGATGGCGATCGGTTTCGCGGTGTTATCGAAGCGCACGCGATCATCGCCGGACTCGAGCACCACATTCTCGCGGATCATATCCGTGCGGTAGTAGCGCCGGGCGCGCTCGACTTCCCACGGCTCGTAGTCCCCAGGCCATGTGAGGATCTGCCAGAGGTAACCATAGTCCCACATGAATTTCCCGCTGCGCAACAGCGTGCAGCTCTCGACCGCCACGCGCTCCGCCGGCGCGAGCACTTCGCCTTCTTTGCCTTTCTTTGAGAGGCCATGCACGCCGATGACCGCGCCGGCGACGCCATCCGACTGCACATCGCGGAAGAGAATGTCGCGTGTGCCGCCTTCGCGCGTCGTCGTGATCTCGAAGACCCGCGTGCTTACATTCGGCTCCCACGCATTCTCCCGCTGCGCCGGATCGAAGACGCGCCCGGTGAAGTGTCCGCCGAACCACTGGAAGCCGCTCACATTCTCCCCCGCAAACACGACGATGCGCGCCTTGTCGCCGAGCGTCTCTGGCAGATGGAATCGCGCGCCATAGGCGAAGACCGTGGTGCGCGAAGGAATCGCAAGCGGCGCCGCGCCATCGAGTGCGTAGTCGCCAGGCGGAATCGTAACCACGCCCCCATGCTCGATGGCCGGAGCGAGGAGCGCGGCCAGCTTCGCCGAATCGTCAGCGTGAGCCGGCCCGGTGAAGAGGACGGCCAGGAGGAGAGCAGCAGCGCGGCACATGCGAAAGGTAATCGCCGAATCCACCCCGCACCGTCAACGGCGGCCGGCGCGACGCGGGATGGGTGGAGGGAAATCGGAAGGGATCCCGAGGCGCTCCGCCACGCGTCGCGGCCGGCGCAGGGCCTCCTGCATGCGCGTGGCTTCATCGGCGCCGCGCAGGTCCTTGCATGCCGGATGCGCGTCGGGTGAGGCGATAATGCCCAGCTCGTGGAGCACATGCGCGGTGCTGTGCTTGTAGGCCGAGGCGCTCATCTTTGCGTCGAGGCGGAAGACCTGATCCTCCAGCGATTGGAATGCCTCGAAGACTTTATAGACGCGGGTGTCGAAGCGTCCGGTGCCGGTCGGGAACTTTTTCCGCGGCGCATCGTCCTGCAGCCACATGTCCTTCGCCGCGCAGATGAGCGGCGCGCCGCTCACGGCGGCGCCGATGAGCAATGGCAGGCCGAGCTTGATCGCGGTGGCGATGCCGAAGTCGTCTCCGCTATGCGGTGCAAAATCGAGTCCGAGGTCGCGGCACATCGCCGCCCAATAAAGAAAGTGCGGCTCGTCGAGCGTGCTGACTTTTCCGCCGACAAATTTCGGATGCTGCGCGAGCTGCCAGAGCAGCCACGGACCGAATGGCCGCGCCCACGGCACGAAGGCTGGCTCCAGCGCATGCACGATGCCGGGACGGATGAGCCATTCGGCGATCTCGTAGTAGGCATCGCGGCATGGCTCGGGATCGAGCGCGCTGAGCCACTTGGAGGTCATGAGCATCACCTCGCAGTCCTCGTGCCGCTGCACGATGTCGATGAGTGGACGGTAACGTTCGGCTCTGAACGACGTGTCTTGCTCGGCTCCCCGCGCGGTCACCCCGGCGATGAATTTTGCCGCCGGAAATTCCGCGCGAAAGCGCCGCAGGACCTCGGCGTAGAGCGCATCGTCGAGATCGAAGATGTAGCCCGTGTCGGCATTGAGCACGACGACCAGTTCGACGCCGTAATAATCCGCGGCAGCCTGCATCCAGCGGATGCTCGCGATGAAGCCCTCCCAGTCCGGCTGTCGATCGCGGAAGGGCAGCAAGGCCGCCGCGCAGAGCCGCGCCTTGGTGGTGCGGTCGATGAGTTCCTCTTCGCCAGTCCACGCCCACTGGGTTTCGAGCCAGGTGCTTTGAGGGGTGAGGTCGTCGGGATTTGAGATGAGCGGTTTCATGGGAAATAGGCTGGGGCTTTGAGTCCGTCGCGGCGATGGCTGGAAACGCCGAAGGCTCTGGACTGCGGCGTCTTTACGCGGGCAGTTCTTCGACCGGCAGCCACTTCCGTTGCGCCCAGCTCTGCAGGCCGAGTTCGGCGAGTTGCACGCCTTTCGCGCCCTCGCGCAGCGTCCACGGGAAAGGCGTGCCGAGGGCGACGTGCTTCAGGAATGCCTCCCACTGGATCTTGAATGCGTTGTCGTAAGTCGTGCTGTCGGGCACCTCCTGCCAGCCGCCAAAGAAGTCGATCGGCTGATCGATGTCCGGGTTCCAGGTCGGGCGCGGCGTGGTGCCGATGCTTTGCACCCAGCACTTCCGCAGGCCGACGATCGCGCTGCCGTGCGTGCCATCGACCTGCATGGTGAGCAAATCGTCGCGGCGCACGCGCACGGTCCACGAGCTGTTGAACTGGCACACCACGCCGCCTTCGCA
>JBGSYE010000019.1:0-13107 GCA_041751075.1 Chthoniobacteraceae bacterium | reverse complement strand
GGCGGCCGCCCCGGCGGCAGAGCGCGGTACTGACGTTCCGCGCGCGACTCAGCGCAGGTGGATGAGCCCGCGGCGGATGGCCTCGGTCGTCGCCTGCGTGCGATCGACCACGCGGAGCTTCGCCAGGAGATTGGTCACATGCCGCTTCACGGTGTCCTCGGCGATGCCGAGTTCGCTGGCGATTTCCTTGTTGCTGCGCCCGCGGCCGATGAGCTGGAGCACTTCGAGTTCGCGCGGGCTGAGTTCCTCGCTGGACATCCGCTCGGCGAGCCGATGGGCGATCACCGGCGGCAGGAAGCGCTCGCCGGCTGCGACGCTGCGGATGGCGTGCAGCAGTTCGTCGCGCGGCGCGGACTTCAAGAGATACCCACGCGCTCCGGCCTGCACGGCGCGATAGATGTCCTCCTCACCCTCGTAGGTGGTGAACATGATGACACGAGCCTCCGGTGCGGCGCGCAGCAGGGCGGCGGTCGCTTCGATTCCATTCATGCCGGGCAGGCGCAGATCCATGAGCACGACATCGGGTTCGCTCGCCTGATACTGCGCGACGACCTGCTCGCCGCTATCCGCTTCCGCGACGACCGCGAGATCATCCTCCAGCCCGATCGACGCGGCGATCCCACTGCGCACGACGTGATGATCGTCGGCGACGAGGACTCGGATGGTTTTCGCTTTGGGCATAGGAACAGCAGCCAGTAATCAGCGGTCAGCGGTGTGGCTGCGAACGAAGCCGGAGGGTTCACGGAAATCAGCCGGGGGTGAACCCCCCGGACCCGTTCCCAAACCGGACGCACCCCGGAGAGGCGGCGGAATCTTGTGCGCAGGCCGATCTTCCGGCACCCCCTCCGGGGTGGGCGCCTTCTGGTTTCGGGGTCCGGGGGTGTTACCCCCGGCAAAGTTCCGGCGTCCCTTCGGGATGGCTGAGACGCGATGCATCAGTTTTACAAGCCCGCCCTACGGCGAAGCATTCCCGAGCGCGGGACCGGCATCCGGCGGCATGGAGCGGTGCCACGCCGTGACGGCGGCAGTGAGACGGGCGACGACTTTGGGATGCTGAGAGGCGACGTTCGAGACTTCGCCACGGTCTTTCGCGAGGTCGTAGAGCAGCGGCTTCGAGCCGTCGTATTCGCAAAGCAGTTTCCATCCGCCTTCGCGCACGGCGAGATCGGGGAGCCGCTCGAGGATCTTCGGCGGCCACGATTTGCGATCCGGCGGACGCCGCCAAAAGATCGGCGCACGGCGGGAGCGTGCGTCTTTGCCGAGCAGCACGGGCGAGAGGTCTTCGCCGTCGAAGGCAATGCCGTCCGGCACTTTCACGCCCGCGACCGCGAGCAGCGACGGCGCGAGATCGAATGCGGCGAAGACGGATGTCTCGTCGTGCGTGCCCGCTTTCTCCGCCGCGATGAGGCCCGGCCCCCACACGACGAGAGGCGACCGCGTGCCGCCCTCGAAGAGCGTGGTCTTTGCGCCGCGAAACGGCCCGGCGGAACCCGCGCCCGGTTCGGGGCCATTGTCGGAGCAGACGAGGATGAGCGTCCTGTCGCGCAGCGCACGCGTGTCGCGGATGTGATCGAAGAGTTTTCCGAACTGGCGGTCCATTTCCTCAAGGACAGCCAGGTAGAGGCCGCGCTTATCCTGCGCCCACTTTTCCACCGGCGGCCACCACGGGCCGTGCACGTCGTCGGGCCAGAGATGGATGAAAAAGGGTTTCTCCGCTGCGGCGGCCTGGTCGATGAAGGGAATTGCGGCGTCGATGAAGCCGCCGGTGATTTTTGAGCGCAGCATCCACGTCACGGGCGAGCCGAGGCGCTCGGCGTCGGCCCAGATTTTTCCGGGCTTCTCGTCGCCGGGCTTCAGCGTGAGCGGCAGGAGCTTCGGGCCCATGCCCTCGAAGTTGGTGAGCGATTCGTCGAACCCGTAGGCAGCGATCGGCGGCGCATCATCGACATCGCGCTGTCCGCCGAGATGCCACTTCCCGAAGTGGCCAGTGGCGTAGCCGCTCTGCTGGAGGATGCGGGCCAGCGTCGGGGCTTTCGGGTCCAGCCAGTTGGCGACGCCGCGCCGTTCATTGTCGGCGCGGGTGTTCAGGAAGGAGGTGATGCTCCAGCGCTGCGGGTACTGGCCGGTGGCGAGCGCGCAGCGCGAAGGCGAGCAGATGGGCGAGTTCACATAGAATTGCGAGAAACGGATGCCCTCCGCGGCGAGCCGATCGACATTGGGCGTCTTCGCGTCCTTGTTTCCGAAGCAGGAGAAGTCGCCCCAGCCCATGTCGTCGATGAGGACCATGACGATGTTCGGGCGGGCGTCCGCGGCGCCGGCCGACGCAAGGCCGACCGCCAGCAGCACCGGGAGCAAAATGGCTCGCATCACTTCGCGTGCTTCTTTCCTTTTCGCCCCTCGCCACCCAGCGGCCACGGTCTCACGCCGACGCGCGCGGCCCACGCCTCCCACAGCGCGGACATTCCCTTCACGCGCTCCGGCTGCCGCGCTGCGAGGTCGCGCATCTCGGTGCGGTCGGCGGCGATGTCGTAGAGTTCCCAGCCACCGGGATGTTTCGAGACGAGCTTCCAGTCGCCGATGCGGATGGCGCGATTGCCTTCGTGCTCCCAAAAGATTGGCTGCCAGCGATCCAGCGGCTGGCCGGCAAAGGCGGGCGCGAGGCTCACGCCTTCCAGAGGTTGTATCTGGTGGCCATCGAATTCCGCGGGATACTTCGCGCCGCCGAGACCGACGCAGGTGGCCATGAGGTCGATGAGATGGCTGGGCGCCGCCGTGAGTTTTCCACGCCGTTCGCTCGCGATGCCTTTCGGCCAATGCACGATGAGCGGCGTGCTGATTCCGCCTTCGTGCTCCCAGTGTTTGTATTCGCGGAAGGGCGTGTTGCTCACGTTCGCCCAGTCGCGGCCATAGCCGATATAGGTATCCGCGCCGCCCGGCATCACGCACGCGCCCTGCCGCATCGGGTACCCGTCACGGGTCTGCTTCGGGATCATGTCGGGCTGCAGGAATTCCTTCGCCAGCGGCGGCAGCGTGGGCGCCTCAGCGCGCGGCTTGAAGGGTCCATTGCGGCCCATGCTCTCGGCGCAGCCGCCGTTGTCCTGGAGGTAAAGGATGAGCGTGTTCTCGTATTGGCCATTCTTCTTCAAGGTCTCGACGAGCCGCCCGATGCCCTGATCCATGCAATCGAGCATCGCGGCGAAGACCTCCATGCAGCGCGACTCCCAGGCCTTGTTTGCCACCGTGCTCCAGTCGCCCGCCTGCGGCGAGATCTGCCAGCGGGGATCGAGCAGGCCGAGTTGTTTCATCTTCTCGATCCGAGCGCCGCGGATGCTGCCGTAGCCGGCGTCGTACTTACCTTTGTACTTCGCGATGTCGGCGTCCTTCGCGTGCATCGGCCAGTGCGCGGCGGTGTGGGCGATGTAGAGAAAGAAGGGCCGGTCCGCATTGCGCTGCTGGTGCTCGGTCACAAAACGCGTGGCTTGGTCGTTGATCGCGTCGGTGTAGTAAAACTCCCGCGGCCGATACTCGGCATCCGCAAAGGGCGAGATGAAGGCGTTGTCGCGCACGAGGGAGTTAGGATCGAAAAAACTGCCCGCGCCGTGAATCGTCCCGTAGAAGCGATCGAACCCGCGCTGTAGCGGCCAATTGCTTTTTTCCGCATCGTTTGTCGGCTTCGTGACCTTGGTTACATGCCACTTGCCGGCCATGTAGGTGGAGTAACCGGCGGGCTTGAGAGCCTCGGCGATGGTCACGGCGCGTCTGCTGAGTTCGCCGGTGTAAGCAGCGCCCGCGGTGGCGCGGTGATCCTCCATCATGTGGCCGATGCCCGCCTGATGCGCGTAGAGCCCGGTGAGCAGCGCGGCGCGCGTGGGGCAGCAGCGCGCAGTGTTGTAGAATTGCGTGAAGCGCACGCCCCCCATCGCGAGCGAGTCGAGATTCGGCGTCTGGATTTCGCCGCCGTAGCAGCCGATATCCGAATAGCCGACATCGTCGGCCATGATGAGGATGAGGTTCGGCTTCGACTCGGCCGCGGCGACACGGAGCGTTGCGGAAAGGATGAGGCAGAGGGAGAGAAGGCGGTTCATCGGATTTAGAAATTGCCAGGATCGACCCGTGAGGCGGCCGCCTTCGGCTGCGGTTTTTTCTTTGGCTGCTGCTTGCCTTCCTCCCCGGGCCGATATTTCGCGGGATCAAAGGCCGGATTGGGGATCGGCACCACGGCGTTCGTCCCGGCGAGGAAGGTCTCGATGAGCGCGTCGAGTTCGCTCACGAGCTGCGGCTTCTGCGCGGCGAGGTTGTTTCTTTCGCCGAGATCATCGCGGAGGTTGAAGAGCAAATGACGATGCGCGGTTTTTTCGCCACCGTGGAAGATGCGGATGAGTTTCCAATCGCCGCGATGCACGGACACCGCCGCCGGCAGCCAGTCCGGCACGGCCGGATTGTGCGGGAAATATTGAAAGACGGCGTCGCGGCCGAGCGCGCCTCCTTTCAGCGCGGGCAGGATGCTGATGCCGTCGAAGCGCTGCGCCGGCGCGGCCTCGAGCATGAGCCCGGCGAGCAGCGTGGGGTAGAAGTCTTCGCTTTGAATGAGGGCATCGCTGCGCGAAGCGGGAGCGGTGATGCCGGGCCACGCGACGACGCACGGGACGCGCGTGCCGCCCTCATACATCGTGGCCTTTCCGCCGCGCAGCGGCGCGTTGCTCGTGGGCGTGGTGCCATCGACTTCGTTGTACATGTTCCCGCCATTGTCGGAGGTGAAGACGACGATCGTCCGGTCGGCGATGCCGAGCCGGTCGAGCGCGTCGAGCAGTGTGCCGACGGCGTCGTCCATGCTCTCGACCATCGCCGCGTAGGTGGGGCTGCGCTGCGGATCGGCGGGATTCACGCGGGCGCGGTGCTTCTCGATGAGCGCCTTCTTCGCCTCGAATGGCGCGTGGACGCTGAACATCCAGTAGTTGAGAAAGAACGGCCGGTCTTGGTGCTGCTCCATGAAGGTGACGGCTTCCCTGGCCATGCGGTCTTCGATGTGCTGACGGGGCTCGCCGGGATCATGATCGAAGTCCTTGAACTTCCACGGCGCAAGGTAGCTGCCCGCCGGGCCGGGCCCCGGCCAGTGCGGCAGATCGACCTCGAAGCCGTGCTGCAATGGCGAATACGGCGCCGGCCCGAGGTGCCACTTCCCGAAGTGCCCGGTCGCGTAACCGGCGTCTTTCAGCGTCTCCGCGAGGGTGCGATATTCCGTCTTCAAGCGCGTCACGGAGGCCGGCTGAATCGCCTTCGTGCCGGCGGGCGCATTCTTCGTTCCCGGCGTGGCCTTGAGCACGACTTGCGGCAGGTGGCAGTTTGGAGCGGTGAGGCCGGTGCGCGCCGGGCTCAGCCCGGTGAGAATCGCGGAGCGTGTCGGCGAACACAGCGGGCTCGAGGAATATGCGCGCGTGAAGGTCATGCCGCGCTTCGCCAGCCGCTCGAGATTCGGCGTCTGGTAAAACTTCGTGTGTCCATAGAGCGTCGTGTCCGCCCAGCCGAGATCGTCGGCGAGGATGATGACGACATTGGGCGGCGCCGCGCGGGCGAGCAGCGGCAGGAGTGCGACGAGGAGCAGGCAGCGGATTCGATTCACTTGGCGGGTTTTGGTTTCGGAGCTTTACCGACGATCTCGGCTTTCGGGCCGTAGCTGGTCGGGTCGCTGAGGCGGCGGGGTTCGACGTCAATCTGCTGCCGGTCGCCCTGTGTGAGCAACCACGCATCCATATCCTTTCTCAACGCCGCGAGCGGCTCCGCAGATTGCGCGGCGGCGGCGAGATTGCGCTGTTCGTGCGGGTCGGCGTCGAGGTCGTACAACTCTTCCGCGGGCCGCGCATGATAACGCTGAAGGATCGCCGCGGCCCGCGGGTCGGACTTCGCCGCCGCTTCCCACGTCGAGAAAAACGCGCGCTGTCCGAGGTGTCCGGAGACGAGGTCGATGTGGGTCGTGAAGGCAAATTCGGGGTGCAGGTTGCGGATGTATTTCCAGCGGTCGTCCCGCACGGCGCGCGCGGGATAGGCGTTCATGCGCCCGTCGTTCGAGTGGGTCGTAAAGATCCGGTCGCGATGCGTCTTCGACTCGCCGCGCAGCACGGGGAGAAAGGATCGGCCGTCGATCTCCGCGGGCGCCCGGCCGCCGGCGGCTTCGAGCAGCGTGGGGAGGAAGTCGATCCACTGCACCATCGCCGCGGTGCGCGCGCCTGGCTTCACTATGCCGGGCCACGCGACGATGAGCGGCACGCACACGCCGGACTCGTAGAGGTTCCACTTCCCGAATGGCCACTGCGCGCCGTGATCCGCGCTGAACAGGAAAAGCGTCCCCTCCGGCAGATGCGCGCGCGCGGCGTCGAGGATCGTGCCGAGATCGTCGTCGGCCTTGGTCACGGCGGCGGCGTATTTCGCGCGCCAGTCGCGGGTCGCCGGTGTGTCGATGGTGCCGGCGGGCAGCGGGAGCTTCGCCGGATCGTAGCCGAGGTTTTCCTCCGGCCACGGCACATGCGGCCAGTTCGTGCCGACCATCAGGCAGAGCGGCTTCGTGCTCGCGCGCGTCCGCAGCCACTCGACCGCGTGGCCGATGCTCTCGTGCTGATGAAAGCCGTCGTCAGAGAAGTAATCGAAGCCGTAGTCGGCGGTGTGTTTGTAGTGCGACACTTTGCCGAAGGCGGCGACCTCGTAGCCGAGTTCCTGAAAATACGCGGGCCACTTTTTCAACTCCGCGCGCGGTTTGCTGTGATTGGCCTCCGCGCCGTTGCGCGCGGGCATCAGCCCCGTGAGCAGCGCGGCACGGCTGGGCGCGCAGCTCGGCGAGGCGACATAGGCGCGATCGAAAGTCATCCCCCGCTCCGCGAGGCGCTGCATGTGCGGAGTGCGGATGCTCTTCTCGCCGTAGGCGGAGCAATCGAGCTGGCTCTGATCGTCGGTGAGGAAGACGACGATGTCCGGTGGAGCGGCCGCAACGCTCGACTGAAACGTCGTGCCGAGAAACAGGAGAAGGAGAAAGCGTGGCATGGGGAGAAGGATGTGAGTTTTCGCGCAAACGGAGCGATTTCCACCACCAATTCCTATCATAAACACACGGCGGCGTTGCTCCACGCGAGGGGCGCCGTAGCCGCGCCCGGCGCGCCCGGTATTTGCTTGTCCTCGCCGGGCAATCGTCCCACTACAACCACCCCATGCGCGTCACCGAATCCTTCCAACCCACCGTGGAGAAAACCACCGCCGGCCTCAAGGCGCTGGTGCAAAGTCAGTTGAAGTTTGCCCTCGCCCGCGACGCCACGACGGCAAGCAAACGCGACTGGTGGATCGCCACCTCGAAGGCGCTGCATCGCATCATCATCGAGCGCATGCTGGCCACGCAGCAGGTGCATCACGACCGGAATGTGAAGCGGGTGTACTATCTCTCGCTCGAGTTCCTGATGGGGCGGCTTTTTTCCAACAGCCTCTACAACGCCGGTGTCTTCGAGGTGATGGAGGAGGCGCTGAAGGAGCTGGGCCTCGATATGGACGAACTGCGCCGCGAGGAGTACGACATGGGGCTCGGCAATGGCGGCCTCGGGCGGCTCGCGGCGTGTTTCCTCGATTCGCTGGCCACGCTCGATCTGCCAGCCATCGGCTACGGCATCCACTACGAGTACGGGCTCTTCAAGCAGGAGTTCCGCAATGGGCACCAGGTCGAGCTGCCCGACGCGTGGCGGACCTTTGGCACTCCGTGGGAGATCATGCGCCCGGAGCACGCGACCGAGATCGAACTCTACGGCCACGTGGAGAATGTCTTCGACGATCGCGGCAACTACATCCCGCGGTGGGTCGGCACGAAGAAGCTCATCGGCGTGCCATACGACATCCCGGTGCCCGGCTACGGCACCAATACGGTGAACTATCTGCGCCTCTGGGAATCGCGCGCCTCGTCGGAGTTCGACTTCGACGCCTTCAACCGCGGCGGCTACGCCGAAGCAGTGCGGGAGAAGACGACGAGCGAGACCGTCTCAAAAGTCCTCTACCCGAATGACAAGACCGACGAGGGCAAGGAGCTGCGCCTCGTGCAGCAGTATTTCTTCGTCGCCTGCTCGCTGCACGATATCTTCCGCCGCTTCCGCCGCGACGATAATGATTGGGACGAATTTCCCGAGAAGATCGCGATCCAGCTCAATGACACCCATCCCGCCGTGGCGATCGTCGAACTCATGCGGCTCTTTCACGACGAGCAGGGCATGTCGTGGGATCGCGCGTGGGGCCTGGTCACGCGCACCTTTGCCTACACGAACCACACCCTGCTCCCCGAGGCGCTCGAGAAGTGGAGCGTCACGCTCTTTGAAAAAGTGCTGCCGCGACATCTCCAGATCATCTTTGAGATCAACAAGCACTTCCTGGTGCAGGTGGAGGAGATGTGGCCCGGCGACAGCGAAAAGAAGCGCCATCTCTCCATCATCGAGGAAGGCCACACGCGGATGGTGCGAATGGCGAACCTCTCGGTCGTCGGCAGCTTCTCGGTGAATGGCGTGGCCGCGCTGCACACGAAGCTTCTCAAGAGCGATCTCTTTCCGGAATTCGACGCGCTGTATCCGGGCAAGTTCAACAACAAGACCAACGGCATCACTCCGCGGCGCTGGCTGCTCGCGTGCAATCCAGGGCTCAGCAGCCTGATCACCTCGAAGATCGGCCACGGCTGGGAGCGCGATCTCGACAAGCTGCGCGGGCTGGAGGCCTTCGCGGAGGACGCGCAATTCCAGGCCGACTTCATGGCCGTGAAGCACGCGAACAAAGTCGTGCTCGCGCGCATCATCAAGGAAACCTGCGGCGTCACCGTGAATCCGGCGGCGATGTTCGACGTGCAGATCAAGCGGCTGCACGAGTACAAGCGGCAGCATCTCAATCTGCTCCACATCCTCGCGCTCTACCGCCGGCTCCTCCAGAATCCGCACCTCGAGATCAGCCCGCGCGTCTTCGTCTTTTCCGCCAAAGCGGCGCCCGGCTACGACTTGGCGAAGTGCATCATCAAGGCGATCAACTCCGTCGCCGCGCACATCAACGCCGACATCCGCATCCAGGACAAACTGAAGGTCGTCTTCCTGCCGAACTACCGGGTCTCGCTGGCCCAGCGCATCGTGCCCGCGTCCGATCTCTCGGAGCAGATCTCGACCGCCGGCAAGGAAGCCTCCGGCACGGGCAACATGAAACTCGCGCTCAACGGCTCGCTCACCATCGGCACGCTCGATGGCGCGAACGTCGAGATCCAGGAAGAGGTCGGCCCGGAGAACATCTTCATCTTCGGGCTCACCGTAGAGGAGGTCACCGCGCTGGTGAAAAAGGGCTACCGTCCGCAGCACTACTATGAGGCCGACGAGGAGCTTCGCACGGTGGTGGATTGGGTCGGCTCGAATTACTTCACGCCGCACGAACCGGGCTGCCTGACGATGCTGCGGGACAATCTCTACCACCACGACCCCTTCCTCTGCCTCGCCGACTTCCGCGCTTACGCGGACTGCCATGCGCAGGTCGATGAAGTCTTCAAGGACAAGGCGCAGTGGGCGAAGATGGCGATCCTGAACACGGCGCGGATGGGCAAATTCTCCAGCGATCGCACCATCGCGGAATACGCGCGCGAAATCTGGAAGCTGGATCCGGTGCCGGTGTAGGGGACCGGGGTGGATTGTGACTGGTGAGTGGTGTCACCGACTCGGCGCTCTGTGCTCCATCCACCATTCACCGATCACCATTCACACGGGGCCTGCGGGCGGCACGGAAGCTGCGACGCCACCGGGGACTCTACTCCTCGACTATGAAACATTCGCTCCTCGCTCTCAGCGGCCTCCTCCTCTTCACCTCGTGCGCCGGCGTGCATGTCCACGAAACCCAGGTCGCCAGTGGCGCGACCGATCCCGACGCCATCTATATCCGCGCCTTCGACGTCACCGACTCCGTCTTTGTCGGCGATCATCGCGGGCCTGGCGAGGAGCCCATCCGCCGCTCGCTCGCTCCTCACGCGTGGTCCCTCGCGCTTAAGCATGAGCTCGAGAAGATCGCTCCGACCACCATCCTCAAGGAGGGCGAATTTCCACCTACCGGATGGGTCGTCGATGGCACGCTCGACGTAGTCGATGCGGGCAAACCGTGGCAGCGCGCCGTCGGCGAGATCATCAAGCCCGCCGGCCTCGGGCGTTCCGAAGTGATGATCCACGTCCGCATCAGCGACGTGACCGGCAAGTACGCCTCCCGCGACGACAAGGACTTTGACACGCTCGGGCGCCGCGGGGACACCCTGTATGAGTTCGACCTCAAGGGCGGAAGCCGCCTGAGCGGCGCAGCCGGATCCCTGCATGCCCCCGGCCTCGGCTACGCCGTGCCTTTCGATTTCAAGAATGCCGCCGAACGCGTGATGATCGCCCTGAGCGCCGACGCCTGGGGCTACGGCGAACGCACGTCGCCCGGCATCCGCTAAGACCCCGCTTTGTTGTTGGGTGGTCGGGGAGGGCGGGGCTTCTGCCGGTGCGATGGTGAACAGCGATTCACCGCCCGGTAGCAGCCCCGCCCTCCTCTTTTTTTCCCCGGGCACGGCGATCCGAGGCCGCGGGCGCGCGGAGATCTGTCCCTCTTCCGCAGGCGGCATCGGCGCGCCGCTTCCGTCTTGCCGCGTCCTGCGGGCGTCCATATGTTCTCCGCCCCACACATGGAATCCGACATTCAAAAAGCGGTCGAATCCGGCAAACTCACCGCCGCCGCCGGCCGCGCCCTCACCCAACTCGCACCCGGCACCTACGTGCAACACAAGAGCTGGGGGTTCGGCCAGATCGACTCTTTCGATTTCCTCATCGGCCAGGTCGTCATCCACTTCAAAACGAAGCGCGGCCACACCATGCAACTGCAGTATGCCGCGGACTCCCTCGCGCCGCTCGCTTCCACCCACATCCTGACGAAAAAGGCGACGAGCCTCGCCGCGGTGAAGGCGCAGGTGAAAGCCGATGCAGTGGGACTCATGCGCAGCATCCTCGAAAGCTACGGCGGCAAAGCCACGCAGGATCAGATCGCCGCGGCGCTCGTGCCGGAGGTGCTGAGCGAGGCGGAATTCAAGCGCTGGATCGAGGCGACCAAAAAGGCGCTCAAGAACGACGGCCACTTTGCGATCCCGACGAAGAAGGGCCTGCCCTTCGAGTTGCGCGACGGCCCGATCTCCCATGCCGACGAATACGTCGCGGCTTTCAACAACGCGCGGCAGGTCAAACATCAGATCGCCGCGCTCGACCTGATCGTAAAAAACGTCGGTGAATTCGTCTTCGGCGCCGCGCAGCTTCAGCCGGTGATCGTCGCCGCCGAGGACACCTGCCGGAAGAGCGCGCGTCTGCACACCGCCGAGGCTCTCAGCCTGCTCCTCACCCGCGACGAACTCATCGAGAAAGTGCCCGGTCTTGCGCGCGGCGCGGACGCCCCGACCGTCGCCGGAGTCCTGCGCGACAGCGAGCGCACGCTGCCTCCCCTTCTGGCGGAAATCCCCGCCGCGAAGATGAAGCGCGTCATCGGAGAAGTGCCCGGCGCATTCGGCGATCGGTGGCTCGCCACCGCCGTGAATCTCGTGCTGCGCGGGAATACGAAAGTCGTCTCCGAAGCCGCGCGACTCATCACCGAGCAGGGCCAGACCGCCGAACTCCGGAACGCCCTGGAGCGCGCGATCAGCGAGCACTCCATCAGCACCGACTCGCTGAACTGGCTCTGCCGCGAACGCACCGGCCCGCTCGCCGAACTGGTGAATGCGCGCCTGCTCAATGCCATCGTCGCAGCGCTCGAGCGCGACCAGTTCAGCGAGAAGCGCGACCGCAAACTGCACGACCTGCTGATGAGCGATCAGGATCTGCTCAACGACCTCGTCACCGACGCTTCGCTCGAAGACATGCGGGACACCATGCGCAAGCTCCTGCTCACGCCCGTCTTTGAGGAGCTCAACAAACGCTCGCTCCTCGGCCGCATCATCCGCGTCCATCCCGAACTCGAAGCCATGGTCTCCGGCGGACCGGAGCAAAAGCAGGAGGCGCTCGTCGTCTCATGGGAGAGTCTCGAGAAGCGGAAGGCGGAGTTTGACGAGCTGGTGATGAAGAAGATCCCCGAGAACACAAAGGAGATCAGCATCGCGCGGGAACACGGCGATCTGCGGGAAAATTTCGAGTTCAAGGCCGCCAAGGAAATGCAGCGCGTGCTCATGCGCCGCAAGTCCGAGACCGAACGGGAACTCGGCCTCGCCCGTGGGACCGATTTTGCCAATCCCGACACTTCGACGGTGAGCATCGGCACCGTCGTCACGATCCAGGAAGTCCCGGATGGCCGCACCGATGTGTACACGATCCTCGGCGCTTGGGACGGCGATCCCGACAAAGGCATCGTGAGCTACCAGAGCGCGCTGGCCCAGGCGATGATCGGCCGCAAGGTCGGCGATCGATCGAACGTCCCGACCGAGCACGGCGAGCGTTCGGTCGAGGTCGTGAGCATCGAGGCTTACCGGAAGTAATTCCCGAGCGCAGATGCCAGCGACACCCTCCCTGCGCCGCTGGATCACTTCCTTTCTCTGCGTCCTATGGCTCCCGGCCGCCCGCGCCGCGGAGCCGCCCCTCCCCCGCGCTCCCGAGTCTTTTTTGCAGTCGGGAGACGTCGTCGCCCTCGTCGGCGGCGAAGACATGGTGGCAGCCGCGGAGCTTGGCTATTTTGAATTGCTCGCCACCCGCGCGCGGCCGACTCACCGGGTGAAATTTCGCAGTCTCGCCTGGGAGGGCGACACCGTCTTCGAGCAGCGTCGCGACGTGAATTTCCCGGCGTGGGAAGATCAGTTGACGGGCATTGGCGCCACCGTCGTGGTCTGTCAGTTTGGCCAGATGGAGAGTTTCGCCGGCCGCGAGAAGCTGCCCGGATTCATCGCCGCCTACGAAGCCCTTCTCGCGCGCTTCAGCGACGGAGGCAAGCGGCGCCTCCTCGTGCTCGAACCTTTCGCTACCCGGAGGAAGATAGTCCCAGCCCAACGAACGGTTGCCCTGTGACGCCTTGAGGAGCAGTACCGGCTCCTCGTGGTGGTCGCCGACGACGTGCCCGAAACCGAGTTCCGGG
>JBGSYE010000018.1:0-3923 GCA_041751075.1 Chthoniobacteraceae bacterium | reverse complement strand
CTACACCGTCGTCTGGTCCGGCCAGTATGAATACATGCAGGCGGCGGAGAAGCGCCTCGCCATCGCCATCCCGCTCGCCCTCGTCGCGATCATCCTGCTGCTCTATCTCTCGACGCGAAGCTGGCTGCGCGTGAGCATCATTCTGCTCGCCGTGCCGTTCTCGCTCATTGGCGCGATTTGGTTTTTGTATCTCATGGACTACGACCTCTCGCTCGCCGTGTGGGTCGGCCTCATCGCCCTCGCCGGACTCGATGCGGAAACGGGCGCGGTCATGCTCCTCTACCTTGATACGAGCTATGAGCGCTTCCGCGGTGAGGGCAGAATGAATTCGCCCGCCGACCTCTGGCATGCCGTCCACGACGGCGCGGTGAAACGCATCCGCCCCAAAACCATGACCGTCGTCTCGACCTTCACCGGCCTGCTGCCGTTGCTTTGGGCGACCGGCGCGGGAGCCGACACCATGCGCCGACTCGCCGTGCCCATGATCGGCGGCCTCGCCAGCAGCTTCCTGCTCGAACTGCTCATCTACCCCGTTCTTTTCTATCTTGCGAAACGCCGCAGCGTTCACCGCGAAGAACCAGCAGACTCCAATGCGGTTCCGACGGCCCTTCCCGCGTGATGATGAAGAGCTCGGCGAAGTTCGCCCCCAAGGAGAATAATTCGAAGGTATGACCGGGAGACAGCGTATAAGGATGTGTATGAAACTCAAAGTATTCACTGCACTGTTCGTCTTGTTGTCCCTCGCCGCTGTCCCGGCTTTCGCCGCCGCCGGGGACGAAGTGCTCGACGATTACACCGCTGTCTCGCAGGCGCTCGCCGCCGATAATCTCGAAGCCGCTCAGAAGGCCGCTGCGGAACTCGCCGCGCAAGCCCGCGAGGAGCACCCCGAACTCGCGGAAAAAGCCGGAGCGGTCGCGGCGAGTGATTCGCTGAAGGCAGCGCGCGAGAAGTTCAAACCGCTGAGCGAAGCTGCGGCCAAGCTGGCTGAAGGCAAAGACGGCTACTACCTGATGACCTGCCCGATGGCGAAGGCCGACTGGGTGCAGCAGGACAAAGAAGTATCCAACCCCTATTACGGCGCGAGCATGCTGCGCTGCGGCAGTTTGAAGAAAAAGTAAGCGGCCAGGCGTTTCCGGCTGCTTCCCGAAGGCCCGCCCGCCCGAGATGCGTTGTCAGGGTGCCGGCTTTGGTCGTGCACCAGCGGGTGCGCCGCGCTTCATATTTTCACTACGAAGACCGAACTTTGCGACTGGAACGCGGGATGATTGCCCGCGTCACGGCAGAGATCTGAGCTGTTCGCCACACCCTTTCTCAAAAAGAAACTTGCCACCAAGGATCGGCTGAACGATAACGCCGACCCTTGCTCGCCCGCCTTGCCAGGCTCATCGTATTTTTCGCCGCCGTGCAGATTCTCGGAGGGCACTGGCTTGCGCTGCAATCAGTCGCGTGGGTCGGAATGCTGGCGAACTATACACGCGGGGAGACGCTGGCCGCGGCGATCGAGAAGACCTTCGACGGTGCCAATCCGTGCGGGTTGTGCAAGGTGGTGAAGAGCGGCCGGGAGAAAGAGCAGAAGCAAGAGATGGTAGGGGACATCGTGAAGCTGGTAGCGGTGCTGGGCGCAGTGGTGTGGATGCCATTGCCGTCAGGCGCGGATTGGAAATATTTTGCGCGCGTGGCGGGAATGGCCCCGCGCAGTGTCGCCCCGCCAACGCCTCCTCCGCAGGGAGTCTGAGCGAGCGCAGCCATCCTGGCTGTACGACCAGCCGCGCCGGATCACAGCGTGGCCACGACTCTCCGACCCATGCAGTCGAGACCGCTGAGCGCGTGAGCCGGTGCCTGCTGCACTGGTAATTTTCACACCCGTCGCGACTCCGTCCCATCGCGGGATTCTTCCAACTCTCAACTTCATTGCTAAATCAAAACTGATATTCTTCCATGACTCGAAACTCCTTTCTCATTGCCGCACTCGTGCTCACGCTCGCGGTGCAAAATGCTTCCGCGCAAGAACCGCGCGCCGATATATCCACCACACTCCCCACCGTTGTCGTCACCGGCACGCGCGAGGGCGAATCACTCACCGTGCCGACCGTCGGGGAGGCGCGCGCGGAGCTGAACACAGTGCCCGGCGGCACCGCACTTATCGATGCCGAGCAATTCAAACGCGGGCGCGCGACGACGCTCAAAGACGCCCTCGATTTCGCGCCGGGCGTCTTTATCCAGCCGCGCTTCGGCGCGGAGGAATCGCGCATTTCGATTCGCGGTTCCGGCATCCAGCGCACCTTTCACGGGCGCGGCCTGAAGCTGCTCCAGGACGGCGTGCCGCTGAATCTCGCGGACGGCGGTTTCGACTTCCAAGCCGTCGAGCCGCTCGCCGCGCGCTACATTGAAGTCTATCGCGGGGCCAACGCGCTGGAGTTCGGCGCGACCACGCTCGGCGGCGCGATCAACTTCGTTTCGCTCACCGGCCATGGGGCTTCGCCGCTCGCGGCGCGGCTTGAATACGGCAGCTTCGAGACTTACCGGGCACAGCTCAGCAGCGGCGCGGTCAAGGGGCCATTCGATTTCTATCTAAGCCTCTCGCACTTCTCGACCGATGGCTTTCGCGAGCACTCGCAGCAGAACAATCAGCGGCTCTTCGCAAACTTCGGTTACCGCGTTTCCCCCGAGCTGGAGACGCGCTTTTTCATCACTTACGCGCAAACCGATTCGGAGCTGCCGGGCGCACTGACCAAGGAGCAGTTGGAAGACGATTCGCGGCAGGCGTCGCGCGTTCCGAAATTTTTTCGCGGCTTCCAGCCGGTGGCGCGTTTCGATCATGTGACGAGCAACTGGAAGCGCGACTTCGAGCTGTTCCGCATCGCTAACCGCACGACGTGGCAGGGTGGCGACCAGCGCTTTTCCATCGGCTCATTCTGGGCGCACAAAGATCTCGATCACCCGATCCTCTTTGTCATCGATCAGCTCAGCAACGACTTCGGGATCGACCTGCGTTACGACAATTCGGCTGACGTTTTCGGAGCCAAAAACCGCCTCACCATCGGCTTCACTCCGACCTACGGAATCGTCGAGGACAATCGTTTTGAAAACGTCTTCGGCAACCGCGGCGCACGCATCGGCGACCAGCATCAGACCGCTTCGAACCACGATTTCTATGTGCAGGATCGCTTCTATTTCACGCCCACCGTGGCGCTCGTGGCGGGCGGGCAGATCAGCTACGCGAAGCGCGAAAACGACGACAACTTCGCGGGCGTGGACGGGATCGACAACAGCGACACGCAGGACTACTGGGGCTACTCGCCGAAGCTCGGCGTGCTCTGGGACATTACTCCGGACGCGCAGGCGTTTATAAACGTGAGCCGCAGCTTCGAGCCGCCGTCTTTCGGCGAACTCGGCAACGCCGCGAACAACGGGACAGGCCTCGTGCAGCTCGATGCGCAGACTGCGACGACCGTGGAAGTCGGCACGCGGGGCCAGCACGGACGCTTCGCGTGGGATCTCGCTTACTACCATGCGTGGCTCGACGGCGAGTTACTCGAATCGCAGGTGCAGCCCGGCCTGACGCAGACTACGAATGCCGGGCGGACCATTCATCAAGGCGTCGAAGCGGCGCTCGACGTGGACGTGCTCACCGGCATTTTCACGCGCGGCGGCGAGAGCATCTCGCTCGCCTCGACCGACGGAAAAAAGGCCGTCGTGCCCCCGGGGCGCGAGGCGCAATGGGATCGGGTCGTTTTTCGGCAGATCTATCTCTGGAATGATTTCCACTTCGAGGGCGACGGGCAGTTTGGCGACAATCAACTCCCCGGAATCCCGGAGCATTACTACCGCGCCGAGCTGCTCTACGAGCATCCGAGCGGCTTCTACGCAGGGCCAAACGTCGAGTGGGTGCCGCGCAAATACAACGTGGACTCCGCGGAAAC
>JBGSYE010000017.1:0-4789 GCA_041751075.1 Chthoniobacteraceae bacterium | reverse complement strand
GCCGAAGAAGGTGCGGTTCACGACTTACTCGCTGATCTATCGGGAAGCAGAGGGCGTTCATGTGCTCGGCATGTTGCGCCAGTGGGAGCGTAGCGACGTGGTGTTGACTGAGACGAAGGCAAGTTCGCTCGAAGTGACCACAAAGAACGTCTCACAGTTTGCGTTGACCGAACCGCTCGATACGAGACGCTCTGCAATCACAACTGTTGTCGTGGACGGAGACCGTATCGACACGTCCATTCCTGTAATTCTCGAGCGGAATGCCGCGGGCAAGTGGGTGTCCACGAAGACGCCCGGGATCAGGCATGCCGACGGATCAATCGAAGTCGATCCGGCATGGGTGAAGGCTTTCCATTCGAGCAAGCGGCCGGAAATCTGCGGCCCGATCGATCACGCCCTGATGTCGCGGTTCCTTTTTGTGAAGCCGACGGGCAAGCCGCTGAATGAAACAGTCGGTGCATGGACGAAGAGCGAACTCGCGCACGCGACGGATTTCTGGCGCAAGGTTTTCCGCGGCGATGCGCCGGTGAAGGACGACAGCGCGATCACCGACGAGGACATCAAGAACTCGAACTTGATCCTCTGGGGCGATCCATCCTCGAACTCGGTGCTCTCGAAGATCCTCCCGAAGCTGCCGCTCAAGTGGGATGCGAAGACGCTCGAGTTCCGCAGCTACAAACTCGACGCTTTATACCACGCGCCGGTACTTATCTTCCCGAACCCGCTCAACCCGCAGAAATACGTGGTGCTCAACAGCGGCGTGACCTTCCGCGAGCAGGCGCTGCTCAACAATTCCGACCAGACGCCCAAGCTCCCCGATTGGGCCATCATCGACCTCCGCACCTCGCCCGGCCCGCGCTGGCCGGGGCTCGTGTACGACGCGGGGTTTTTCGACGAGCAGTGGCGGTAGGGTTCCGGGTACCATACGCGTCTCGCGTGTTGGTTTCCGCGTCTCGCGGAAACGAACTTCAAATGGCGTCCGAAAGGGCAAGAACTCCGTGCCCGCGAAACCCGCGGGCAAGTCCCCGGGCGCGGAGCTCTTGCCGCTGCGAACACGCAAGGAAAGTTCGTCGCGGCGGGACGCCGCGACCAGCACGCGGGTGCGTATCCCCAAACGCTACCGCACTGCTGGCGCCCAGTGATCGCGGACGTAGGCTTCCACGGCGTCCTGCCACGGGCGCACCACGACGCCGGTGAGTTGCGCGAGCTTTGTGGTCGCCATCGCGGTGTAGATGGGACGTTTCGCGACGAAGGCTTTCAGGTCGGCCATCTTGAGCGGCTCCACTTGGCGCGCCTTGAGCGGCACGCCGGCGGCGAGCGCGCAGTCTATGGCGTGCTGGCCGTATTCCTGCCAGGTGCATTCGCCGTCGTTGCAGAGGTGCAGGACGCCGGTGGCGTTCACGTCGTCGAGGAAGGGGCGGAGCAGCCGCGCGGCGTCGAGCGTGTACGTGGGCACGGCCACTTTGTCGCCGATGGCATCGACGCGCTCTTCGGCGAGGGCGCGCTTGAGGATGCCGTCGATGAAGCTCGGGCGATCCGGCCCGAAGACCCACGAGACGCGCACGACGAGATGATGATCGGACACTCCGAGAAGCCGCGTCTCGCCCGCGCGCTTCGACTCGCCATAGACGCTGATCGGCTTGACCGGATCGTCCTCGGTGTAAGGCGTGCGCTTCTCTCCATCGAAAACGTAGTCCGTGCTGATGTGGATGACCTGCGCGCCTTTCGCCGATGCGATTTCGCCGAGGATCTGCGGGGCCCGCGCGTTGAGGCGGAAGGCTTCGTCCTGCTCCGTCTCGCAGCGATCGACATTGGTCTGCGCGGCGCAATTCACCAGCACGTCGAAGCCGATCGGATCGAGCCGCTCGTGGAGCATCGCCTCGTCGCCGAGGTCGAGATCCTTGCGGGCAAAGCCGGCGATGTCCGGGAAATCCGGGCGCCACTCGCGGAGCAAGGCTGAGCCGAGCCTTCCGCCGCTCCCGACGATGACGATCCGCGGCCTGCTCACGCCTTCTTGAGCAGCGGCTCCCACCAGGCGCGATTCTTCACATACCAGTCGATGGTCGCGCGGATGCCTTCCTCGTGCTGGTGGAGCGGCTTCCAGCCGAGCGCCTGGTGCGTCTTCGAGGAGTCGATCGCGTAACGGCGGTCGTGGCCGAGGCGGTCGGGCACATATTTGATCAGGCTCTCGGGCTTGCCGAGATGCGCCAGGATCATCTTCACCACGTCGATGTTTCGCATTTCGCCGTCGCTGCCCACATTGTACACCTCACCGGGTTTGCCTTTCATCGTCGCGGCAAAGACGGCGGCGCAGTGGTCCTCGACGTGGATCCAGTCGCGCACGTTCAGCCCGTCGCCATAGACCGGCAGCGGCTTGTCGCTCAGCGCATTGAGGATCATGAGCGGGATGAGCTTCTCGGGGAATTGGAATGGCCCGTAGTTGTTTGAGCAGCGGGTGATCACGACTTCCTGGCCGTAGGTGTGGTGATGCGCGAGCGCGAGCATATCGGCGGAGGCTTTGCTCGCCGAGTAGGGCGAGCTCGGCACGATCGGCGATTGCTCCGTGAATTTCCCTTCCGGTCCGAGCGAGCCGTACACTTCATCGGTCGAGACCTGGAGAAAGCGCCTTACCCCGTGCCGCCGCGCGGCGTCGAGCATGATTGCCGTGCCGAGCACGTTTGCGTGGATGAAAGCGTGCGGCCCGGTGATGCTGCGATCGACGTGCGATTCGGCGGCGAAGTTCACCACGGCGAAGAACTGATGCTTTTCCATCAGTGCATTCATCTTTGCGCCGTCAGCGATGTCGGCGTGGTAGAATTCGTAGCGCTCGCCGTATTTCTCCGCGATGCCGTCGAGGTTCGCGAGATTCCCGGCGTAGGTCAGCGCGTCCACATTCGTAATCATCGCGGGACCGTAGTGCGCGAGGACGTGCCGGATGAAATTGCTGCCGATGAAGCCGCAGCCGCCAGTAACTAGGAGTCGCATGGGCGGCGTATGTATCAGCCGGAAAAATGCCGCGCCACAGATTTTCTCCTCCGATCCGGGAGCCGCTCGCGATCAGGGCACGATCTTGCGCCCCGCGTATTCGAGCCGCAGCGAACTCACCACCTCGTCCCGGAAACCGATGATGAGCATGCCCTTCCTGCCAGTGGCGCCATTCATCGCCTTGTCCGCGTAACCGAGTTCCGTGCCGTCGTTGAAGGTCTGGTTGGGCCGGCCGACGAGCGCCAGCACTTGAGCGCGGGTCTTGCCCTTGAAGAGCGGCGCCAGCTCCTGCGGAGTCGAGAGGCCCTCGTTGAAGCGCTTCACGAGACTCCGCTCCGGGAACCGCCGGTCGAAGATCTCCGGCTGCGGGCGGATCGAATCTCCGGATTCCGTGCGCAGCTCGCCGATGGCCCGGAGCGCGTGAGCGGAGAGCGGGCTGGCGGGAAAATCCTGAACGAACTTTTCATACCGGCTCAGAGCGACGGCCGACTGGCCTTCCTGCTGGAGCGCGCTGATGTCGGCAAAGACGAATGCGTCCCGCTTCTTGAGCGCGTCGATTTCGGTCCGCGCCCTGCGGACTTCGGCGTCGCGCTCGGCGAGGGCGGCCTTCATCTCCGTGAGCCCCTTATTGGCGGCTTCGAGTGCGCTGGACGTCAGGGCCACTTCATCCCCTCTGGTGAGCAGGCTCTTCTCCGCGGCGCCTAGTTTCCGTTTCAGCTCGTCCAGTTCCGACGCCACGGGGCCGGAGTCCGGCGCGGGGAGGGTGGGGGCTTCGCGCCGGCAGCCGGATGCGATCAGCAGGAATGGGAGAAAAAACGCGGTGAAGAGACGAATGGGCATGGCGGGAAAAAATATTCCAAGGTCCACTCACCAGATTCCAAATCAGCTCCAAGACTCAAGGGGCAAATTTCAAGCAGCGCCCCGGCGAGTGTTGGTTCCGTGGAATCGGCCCCTTCCATCCTGGAGGTGATTTGCAAGTTCGAGGTGTGCGATTTGAGTTTCTTCTCGCGATTGGGGGTTGAGCGGGGCCGGACGACGGACTTAGTGTCCCCCTCCAGATTTCCCATGGCCGAATCCACTCCTGTCAAAAAGTCCGAGCTGACCTTTGAAGCCGCGATGACACAGCTCGAAAAAATCGTCACGGAAATGGACGACGACACCCTGCCACTGGAGCAATTGATCGTGCGCTACGCCGAAGGCACCAGGCTGATGAAGGTCTGCGAGGAGCGGCTGGCGGCGGTGGAAAAGAAGATCGAGATCATCAGTCGCACCACCAGCGGTGAGCCAAAGATCGAGACCTTCGAGCCCCCCGACGCGGAGCCGAAGGGCAAAGCCAAAGCCGGCGACGCCAGCCTCTTCTGACCTCCATCCCGCATCCCTCTTCTCTCATCCTTTCCCCACATGCCCACCCCGATCCTGCCCACGATCCAATCGCCCGCCGACATCAAGGCGCTCGACGAATCCCAACTCCCGCAGCTCGCCCAGGAGGTGCGCGAAGAACTCGTCCGCGTGCTCTCCGATGAAAACCCGAGCTCCGTCGGCGGGCATCTCGGGCCGAATCTCGGCGTGGTCGAGCTGACCATCGCCCTGCACCGGGTTTTCGAGACACCGAAGGACAAGTTTATCTTCGATGTGTCGCATCAGGGCTACGTCCACAAGCTCTTCACTGGCCGTCGCGAGCGCTTTGCCACCATGCGCCAGTATGAGGGGCTGAACGGCTTCCTGCTGCGCACCGAGTGCGAGCACGACTGCTATGGCGCCGGCCACGCGGGCACGGCGCTCAGCGCGGCGCTCGGCTTTGCCG
>JBGSYE010000016.1:0-4528 GCA_041751075.1 Chthoniobacteraceae bacterium | reverse complement strand
GCCACCGCGGCAGTTTCGGCGAAACTGCCCCACCCCCGCAGCGGCTACAGGCTCGCTTTCCAGCGGGCGAGTTGCGCGGCGACGTTGTCGGGCGATGGCGCGCCGATGGCACGGCGGGCGGCCATGGATTTCTCGACGGTGAGCATTTCGAAAACATCGGCCTCGAAGGCGGCGGAGATCGACTGGTAGTCGGCGAGGGTGAGCTGCGGGAGATCGCAGCCGCGTTCACTGCAGAGGGCGACGGCCTTGCCGATGCACTCGTGCGCTTTGCGAAAGGGGATGCCGCGATTCACCAGGTAGTCGGCGAGGTCGGTGGCGAGGAGCATCGGGTCGGCGACGGCGCTCGCGCAGGCGGCCGCATTCGCCTGCACGGTGTCGAGCATCGCGGCGAAGATGGTGAGCGCGGCCTTCACGGTATCGACGCTGTCGAAGACGGGCTCCTTGTCCTCCTGCATGTCGCGATTGTAGGTCATCGGCAGGCCTTTCAGGATCGTGAGGAGCGCGGTGAGGTTGCCGATCACGCGGCCGGATTTGCCGCGGGTGAGTTCGGCGACGTCGGGATTTTTTTTCTGCGGCATGAGCGATGAGCCAGTGGTGAAGGCGTCGCCGATGGTGATGAAATTGAATTCGCTCGAGGCCCACAGGATCACGTCTTCGCTGAGCCGGGAGAGATGCACGGCGACGAGCGCGAGCGCGGCGAGCAGCTCGACGGCGAAGTCGCGGTCGCTCACGGCATCCATCGAGTTCTGCGTCACGCTCGGGAAGCCGAGTTCGCGGGCGATGAGCTGACGATCGAGGAGGATCGTGGAGCCGGCGATGGCGCCGGAGCCGAGCGGGAGCACGTCGATGCGCTTGCGAGCATCGGCCAAGCGATCGCGGTCGCGCTGGAACATCTCGACGTAGGCGAGCAGGTGGTGGGCGAAATAGACGGGCTGCGCGCGCTGAAGGTGCGTGTAGCCCGGGATGATGATGTCGCGATTCCGTTCGCCGAGGGCGGCGAGTGCGCGCTGCATCCCGCGCAAGGCATGGGCGATCTCATCGCACTCGGCGCGGAGGTAGAGCCGGAGGTCGAGCGCGACCTGATCGTTGCGGCTGCGGGCGGTGTGCAGCTTGGCGCCGGCGTCGCCGATGCGGCGGGTGAGTTCCGCCTCGATATTCATGTGGATGTCCTCGAGCTCGACCTTGAACTCGAACTTCCCCGCCTCGATCTCGGCGCCGATCTCGCGCAGCCCGGCGACGATCTTTTCCCGCTCGTCCGCGGTGATCAGCCCCGCGGCGAGCAGCGCGGCGGAGTGCGCCATGGAGCCCGCGATGTCATGCCGCCAGAGCCGCCAGTCAAAGCTTATCGACTCGCTGTACTGCTGAAGCAGCGCGGAGGTTTCCTGCTGGAAGCGGCCTTTCCACATGGGGCAGTTGAGTGTTGAGGGTTGAGAATCGAAGATGGAGCCGGGGCGGAGGTGGGCGGCTCAATGGAGTGGCGCGCCGCCTCGGAGCGGAGCGCGGATTTGAACCCGGGAGACACGCAACCATCAACACTCAACTCTTCCGCCGCTCGCACACGCCCAACTCTTTGAGCTGGTCGCACGTCGCGGTGATGCGGACGAACTTCGACGCCGGGGAAAAGCCGAGCCGCTTGGCGATGCAGTCCTCGAGCAGTTCGATGTGTTGATCTTCGAACTCCACGATCTTGTTACAGTCCTCGCAGATGAGGTGCATGTGGTGTGGGTGCTCGATGTAGTTCGGGTCGTAGTATTTGTAGTCCTGGCCGAAGTCCATTTCCTTGAGCACGCCGCATTCGACCAGCAGCGGGAGCGTGCGATAGACGGTGGCCCGGGAGACGGCCGGTTCGATTCTGCGCGCCATATTCAGCAAGTCCTCCGCCGTGTAGTGCTCGGTGGTGCTGAAGGCCGCCCGGATGATGGCATCGCGAGGCACGGTCTTCCGAAGCCCTTTCTGGGCGAGGAACTGATAAATGCGTTCGCGGACGGCTGGCTGCATGCTGGGCGAGAGTATAGTCCCGCGGCCCCCGGTGGCGTCAAACGTCGCGCGCGGCTCGTCCTATTCCCTTACGCCTCCCCGGCCCACGGCGCCTATCGAGCCCCTCCTCCGGCGTCATCGCGCGTGCGCGCAGGATTTCTTCGCGTGGGAGTTGATCGATCAGCGGCTGGAATTCGTTCACATTTCGCGGGGATCCGAATGGCGCCGGTGGCTCAATCGCGGAGCGCCGCGCGTGGGGTCACCGCAGCCGCTCCGTCAACCGGCGTTGGATGTGGTCGGGGCTGAACTCCGTGTCGGCGAGCGCACACGTTGCGCGGGCGAGGCGCTCCCACGACTCGCGCTGCTTGAGCGCGGCGATGAAATTCGCAATGCCGGCTTCGTCGTCGGGGAGCAGGTTGCAGGGAATGTTGCGCCCGGCGTTCCATCTGTAGATCGCGCTCTCGGGCGGCGCGACGAAGAGCACGGGCAGGCCGAGATGCGAGAACTCGACGACCTTGCTCGGGTAGCTGGTGCGGATCCACGGCATGTCTTCCACGCGCTCGCAGTAGGCGGCGAGAAATCCGGCGGCGTGCTGGCCGACGAAATCGAGCGCGTCGCGATTCGTCGGGAGCAAAGGCTGGAGCTGGATCGGCTCGCGCGTGCAGAGATCGCGGAGCGTCGGCGACTCGCGGGTGAGCAGGAGGAGCTGGCCGCCGGCGCGGTCGATGATGCGCGCGATGCCGCTGAGCAGCGGATACTGCTGCTCGTAGAGGAAGCCCGCATAGACGACGACGGGCCGCGCGGCGAACTCCTCTCGCCACTGCACGCGCGGCGTCCCGCCTGCCGGCATCGGCATGAGTACATTGTGCTCGCCGCCTTCAAACCCATACGCCTCCGCCAGTTCGCGCGAGACGAACCAAAGCTGCCGCGCCTGCTGCATGATCCAGCGGTAGCGGCGCACGAGTCCCGCAATCTCCTCCGGCGGGCCTTTGTGAAAGGCGGCCACGTCGTCGTAGATGATGATGCTGAGCGGCACGCCGGACACGCGGGCGTAGTGCGCGGCGACTTCGGAGAGCAGCTCGGAGTGGTAGCTGAGGTAGGTGAGGATCGCGTCGGGCCGGCCGAGCAGCCGCGCACATTCCCGCGCCCAGAGCCTCATGCGGATTGCGCGCCCCACGCCTTCGTCCTGGTTCTTGAAGGGCGGCCACCACCCGCGGCGATGCGGCAGATGATGCAGCGGCCAGCCTTCCGCCGCGCACGAGTCCGCGGGCTGTCCCCACTCGCCGATCACGGAAATGCGCGCGCCATCCCGCGCCCAACGCCGGAGATGGCGGAGCATATTGATGGGACTCCCGGTGCCCTGGCCGGGCGTCTGCCCGAGGTAGGCGATGTGCATTTGCGACGCGCGTTGGAGGCCGTCTGCGCCAGACGGCGAGGCGTTTCACAGAAACGCCCTACAGCGCGATGCACCAGAGGTGCGCGTGCGCGCGGATGAAAATCTCGCCGTCGCTGATGGCGTGCGACGCATTCGTGAGGCCGTCGCCGAGCGGGTTGAGCGCGAGCACTTCAAACTTCGGCGCGGCTTTCAATACTATCGTGTCGCCGCCTTGATTCAGCACGTAGAGCCGGTCGCCGGAGAGGACCATTGAGGACCACGATTCGGACTTCGCGCCGCTGCCGGTGAGGCGTTCCGAATACACTTGCTTCCCCGTCCGCAGTTCGATGCAGCGTGCGATGCCATTCGTGGCGAGGACGTAGATGTGGCCGTCCTTGATCACGCCGGAGCCGATGTGCCCCTTGTCGCGCGGTTCGTGCCAGAGGCGGTGCGTGTCGGTCACGTCGCCGGAGCCGCCCGCCTTCACCGCCACGGTGCTGCCGCTGTAGCCGCCCATGGCGACCACCACGCCCTCGCCGTAGATCGCTGAGGAATAGACGAGCGGATTCAATCCTCGGCAATGCCAGAGCGCCTTGCCGGTCTTCGGATCGTAGCTGCGGATTTCCTGCGGGTAGCTCATCACGAGTTCCTCGCGTCCGCCGGCGTCGATGATGAGGGGCACGCTCCACGAGCCCACGACGCCGTCGGACTTTGCGCCAAAGCCATCGTTGCGCGGCAGGGAGATCTCCGTCTGAAAATCCACCCGCCACACGTCGCGGCCGGTGCGCTTGTCCACGGCGAGCAGGAAGGTGCGCGGGCCGGGGCCGAAATTGAGGAAGCACAGATCGCCGTGCAGCACCGGGCTCGCGGAGTAGCCCCACTCGTGGCGGTGCTCGCCGAGATCGCGACGCCAGAGCTGCTTTCCCTCGAAGTCGAAGCAATACAACCCCGCCGATCCGAACCACGCGACCACGCGCTCCCCATCGGTCGCGGGCGAGGCGGAGCAGTACGGATTCGTGCGGTGCGATGGCTCCTTCGCGACGCCCTTTGCGCCGCCGCGCCAGAGTTCCTTGCCGTCTTTGCGCGAGAAGCAGATCACCAATCGCTCGTCGCCGACCGCCTGGGTGACGAAGACGCGGTCGCCCCACACCGCGGGCGTCGAGTTGCCCGGCTCCG
>JBGSYE010000015.1:0-4903 GCA_041751075.1 Chthoniobacteraceae bacterium | reverse complement strand
CGTAATCGTCCTCGTCCTCGTAATCGAAAGCGTTTGATCGAGGACGAGGACGATTACGAGCACGACCGCTCCGCGGCCGACACTCCACATGGACTCTGCGCAAACCCTGTGCTTACACTTCCGCCCCTATGCTCACTTTCACGAAGATGAACGGCGCCGGAAATGACTTCGTCATGGTCGATAACCGCGACCTTCGCTACGACCTCGACCAGGCTGCGATCGCGCGATTGTGCGACCGGCATCGGGGCGTGGGCGCGGATGGGCTGATCGCCGTGGAGCCGCCGCAAGGCGACGCGGATTTCCGCATGCGCTACTACAATGCCGACGGCGGCGAGGCCGAGATGTGCGGGAATGGCGCGCGGTGTTTTGCGCGCTTTGCCAGCCGCGTCTCGGGGCAGACGGGAGAAGTGAAATTCGAGACCATGGCCGGCGTCATCTCGGCGAAGCTGCACCACGGGCTGGTCGAGCTGGCGATGAGCGTGCCGAAGGATCTCGCGCCCGGCACGAAACTGCCGGTCAAAGAGGGCAAGCTCACGGTGCATTTCGTGGACACAGGCGTGCCTCACGCCGTGGTCTTCGTGGACGATCTCGCTGCGGTCGATGTCGTGGGGCAGGGCTCCGCGCTGCGCTATCACGAGCACTTCAAGCCGAAGGGCACGAACGCAAACTTTGTCGCGAAGCGCGGGAGCGACATCGCGATCCGGACCTACGAGCGCGGAGTGGAAGGTGAGACCCTGGCGTGCGGCACCGGTGTGGTGGCCGCGGCGCTGATCCTCAATCAAGTCGAGGAGGTCGCGTCACCGATCGGCGTTTGGGTGCAGGGTGGCGATCGCCTGGAAGTCGGCTTCGAGCGCGATGGGCGCGGCTATCGCAAAGTCACACTCACCGGGCCGGCCGATTTCGTTTTCGACGGGCACGTCGTGGTCTAGCGGGGAGCCTGGGAGCGGCGGCTTTCAGTTCCTCCCGCGGGTGTCCTGGGATGGCGCGAGCAGGCGCTGCTTCGTCTCTGGGGTGAATGCGGCGCTCTGCATCACCCATGGTGTGGCTGCGGCAGTATCGCGACGGACCCAGGAGCGGACGATGCTTTCGGTGGTGCCTTGGCGCTTTTCTGGATCAGTGATGGTCCCGGCCCACGAGATGGCACCGACTGGATCCTTTCCGACGACGTTCCGCGCGAAGCGCTCCCGCGCGGCGTCGCTGTCGGTCGAGGGTGGAATGGCGTTGAGAAAGGTGCCGGCGGACGCGGGATCTTTCTCCGCCCAGCCGGCGATCGCCTCGGCCAGCGCGCGACTCCGCGCGGGGCCGGTCGGGAGGCTGGCTGCCCATTTGGAAGCGGCGGCACCGTCGGTCTTCGCGAGGCGGTCCGCGTGTTCCGCGATCATCGAGTCGCGGAGCTTGCTCTCGGGCAGGGCGAGGATGGCTTCGCGCGCGGCTTCCTCGCCGCGCTGTTTGTTGAGTTCATCCGCCAGGTCGTCGGCGAGCCGCGTGGTGGAGCGGGAGTTGCCTTCGGCGGAGGCGGCGCTCAGGGCGAGGTCGAGGTCGGTGCGGGCGAGATTGGAGACGACCATTGCGACGGCGTAGTTCCCGTCTTCGGGGTTGGACGGACGGTCGGAATCCCCCGGCTGGGTCATGCCATTCGCCTGCGCCCAGGCCAGCGCGGCGTGCGCGTCCGTGCGCGTCCAGTTGCGGAGCACATTGCCCATCGCCATGTAGCGCTCGTCGCGGCTCTTCGCATTCACGGCGTAATCCGCGGCGCTCTTCGGATCGAGCGCCGTCCACTTTTGCAGGAGCATCGCAAATTCCCGGCTGCTCGCTCCGCGTCCCCAGCCGCGGCCCGACTTCGCGACCACTTCGAGCGCTTCGCGGATTTGCTCCGGCGTCTCCAGCGTTCCCAGGACTTCGAGAAAGGCGCTGGTCCGCTTGATGTCATCGTCCAGCGCCATGACTCGCTTGAGGTAATCGCCGAGCGGCTGACTGCCGGTGATGTCGCTGAGCGAACGATTCGTGGCGCCGTGACCGCCGTCGAGCGGACGTTCGCCGATGTCGGCTCCGAGGCCGTTTCCGTCGGCGCCGAGGGCCGCGCCGTTCCCGATGCGAACTGACTCCGCAACTGCTGGAAGAGCAGGGGATGGCGAGCGCAGGCTGCCGATCGAGTAAGCGACGATCGCGGTGCCAATCCACGCGGCGGCGATGAGGAGGCGTTGCATGGACGGGGAGGAACTCATCGAAGATGCGGTTGGGCCTTGAACCTCTCCGCGCCGCTGGAGTTGCGCAAGCCGGATGAATGACGGCGCGCGCCTCCGAAAAGCCCGGGCATCTGCGCACCGGTTGCCTGGGACGCTAATCCGTCACCGCGCCCAGACTCGCGGTGCTCACCTGTTTTGCGTACTTGGCGAGGACGCCGCGAGTGTAGGGCGGCGCGGGCTGCTTCCACTTCTTCAGGCGGGCGTCGATGTCCTGCTGCGGGAGCTCCAGGGTGAGTTCGCGTTTGTTCGCGTCGATCGTGATGGTGTCGCCATTGCGCACCACGGCGAGCGGGCCGCCGAGCGCGGCCTCCGGCGTGATGTGGCCGACGACGAAGCCGTGGCTGCCGCCGCTGAAACGTCCGTCGGTGATCAGCGCCACGTCTTTGCCGAGGCCCTTGCCCATCACGGCGCTGGTGGGGCTGAGCATCTCGCGCATGCCGGGGCCGCCGACGGGGCCTTCGTGACGGATGACGATGACGTGCCCCTTCTTCACCGTGCCATCGAGGATCGCGGCGAGCGCGGCCTGTTCGTTTTCAAAGACGATCGCGCGGCCAGAGAAGCGCAGTCCTTCCTTGCCGGAAATCTTCGCGACCGAGCCGGCGGGCGCGAGATTGCCGTGCAGGATGACGAGATGGCTGTCCTTTTTGATCGGGTCATCGAGGCTGCGGACGATGTCCTGGCCTTTAGGGTAAGGTTTCACCCGCTTGAGATTTTCCGCGAGCGTCTTGCCGGTCACCGTCATCACGCCGCCATGGAGCAGGCCGGCGTCGAGGAGCATTTTCATGAGCGGGGTCTGGCCGCCGATGGCGACGAGTTCACTCATCAGGTAGCGCCCGCTCGGCTTGAGGTCGGCGAGCACGGGGACGCGTTTTCCGATGCGGGTGAAGTCCGGCAGCGAAAGGTCCACCCCCATCGAGTGCGCCATGGCGAGGAGGTGCAGCACGGCATTGGTCGAGCCGCCGAGAGCGATCACGACGGTGATCGCGTTTTCAAACGCCTTCTTCGTCATGATGTCGCTCGGGCGGATGCCGCGTTTGATGAGTTCGATGACGGCGTTGCCGGCGGCGCGGGCGTCGAGCGCCTTTTCGCGGGAGACGGCGTTCTGCGCGGAGCTGTTGGGCAAAGACATGCCGAGCGCTTCGATCGCGCTGGCCATGGTGTTGGCCGTGTACATCCCACCGCACGAGCCGGCGCCGGGGATGGCCATCTCCTCGATCAATGCGAGTTCGCGATCGTCAATTTGCTGATTCGCGTGCTGGCCCACGGCCTCGAAGCACGAGACGATGTCGAGGTTGCGATTGGCAAATTTCTCGATGCGATCCTTGCGCAGCCGCTTCTCGGCGAGCACGCCGGTGATGCAGCCGGGCAGGATGGTGCCGCCATAGACGAAGACGCTCGGGCGATTCAGCCGTGCCATCGCGATGAGGCAGCCGGGCATGTTCTTGTCGCAGCCACCGATGGCCACGAGTCCGTCGAAGCCTTCGCAGCCCATCACGGTCTCGATCGAATCCGCGATGACTTCACGCGAGACCAGCGAATATTTCATTCCCTCGGTGCCCATCGAAATGCCGTCTGAGATCGTGATCGTGCCGAAGATCACGGCCTTGCCGCCCACGGCGTTCACGCCGGCCTCGGCCTGCCGGGCGAGCTGGTCGATGTGCATATTGCAAGGCGTGACCATCGACCAGGTGCTCGCGATGCCGACCTGCGACTTCTTGAAATCCTCCCGCGCGAATCCGACGGCGTGAAGCATCGCGCGGCTCGCGGCGCGCTCGTGGCCGTCCACGACTTCGTGCGACCACTTGCGATGGAGGGATTTGCCGTTGGCGGGCTTGCGGGTGGCGCGAGTCGGGGTCTGGGTCATAAAAGGGGCGGCGAGCCTAGGAGGCTGGCCAGTGCTTGGCAAGACGCGCGCTGTGCCAACCTGGAGGGACACGCTCCGTCGTGTCCCAAACATCCGGGGCGACGGTGGTGCGGAGCCTGCCACCTCCGTCATTTGATCAGGGACACGACGGAGCGTGTCGCTCCAGGTCACTCCTTGCTCAGCGTCTCATCCAGGTTCAGCAGGAGCAGGGCGAGGCTGGTGTGTGCGGCCAGTTCCGCGGGCGGCAGTGTGGCGTCGGGCTTGGATTCTCCGGTGGTGATGAGCTTCGCCGCGGATGCAGGATCGGCGGCGTATTGCTGGCGAAATCGGGCGAGCGAGGAGGTGAGGATCGCGGCTTCAGAGTCGCGCGGTGCGCGGGCCGTGCAGAGGCGGAAACCGTGGGCGAGGCGCGCTGCGTCACTCGCGCCTCCGTCTTTCAAAATTCGTTCGGCGAGGGCGCGCGCGGCTTCGACGTAGGTGATGTCGTTGAGGGTGACGAGCGCGTGCAGCGGGGTGTTGGTGCGCGCGATTTTGACGGTGCAGTTCTGCCGGTTTGCGGTGTCGAAGAAGAGCGCCGGCGCGACGATGCGGCGCCAGAAGATGTAGAGGCTGCGCCGGTAGAGGGCTTCGCCGGTGTCCTGCTTGTAGGTCTTTTTGCCGAAGGTCGCCTCCTCCCAGATGCCCTCGGGTTGATACGGCTTCACGGCGGGACCGCCGAGGCGATCGACTAGCAGGCCGCTCGCGGCGAGCGCGGCGTCGCGCAGCATCCACGAGGTCAGGCGATGCCGCGGCC
>JBGSYE010000014.1:0-8532 GCA_041751075.1 Chthoniobacteraceae bacterium | reverse complement strand
TCCTTCGATCTCGCGACGTGGCAGGTCATCGCGGACAACATCAGCGCCGCGCCGCCGCTGAACACGATCACCGATGAAGTGGTTCCACCCGGCAGGAAGGTCTTCTATCGCGTGGTGGCAAAGTGAATCCGCGTGGTGTGGACTCTCCCACCCGCAGATGGCTGACGACAACCTCGTTCGGTGTCGGTCGGTCGGGGCACTGGCCAGACCCTCGCGGATGGGGCGCCAGCGCGACGCAAAGAATCCCGAAATTCATTTTGACAGGGTGGGGGCAGTTGCTAGCTTGCGCGCTCGCTTTTCGGAGAAGAAGAGCGCGATGAAGCCTGAGTCGGACGCGGTGAAAACCCGCTTCGACGCGGGCTTTTTCGCCCTCTGCGACTCCGACGAGCGGCAGAACCAGTGATGCGAGTCGCTGGAGAGAAAGCCTGCGTAGCTCAGTCGGTAGAGCACGTCCTTGGTAAGGACGAGGTCACCGGTTCGATCCCGGTCGCAGGCTCTCCCTCCTGATTTGCGCAGCTTTCATCTCAACCACACAAAACAGCAATCAACCCAGCAACCACCTGACCTTATGGCCAAGGCCCAATTCGAACGCAACAAACCGCATGTGAACGTCGGCACGATCGGCCACGTCGATCACGGTAAGACCACGCTCACCGCGGCAATCACCACCATTCTCTCGAAAAAGGGATTCGCCGAGGCCAAGGCCTATGCGGACATCGACGCCGCTCCGGAGGAAAAGGAGCGCGGCATCACCATCAACACCGCCCACGTCGAGTATCAGACCGACAAGCGCCACTATGCCCACGTCGATTGCCCCGGCCACGCCGACTACGTAAAGAACATGATCACCGGCGCCGCACAGATGGACGGTGCGATCCTCGTCTGCTCCGCGGCGGACGGCCCGATGCCGCAGACCCGCGAGCACATCCTCCTGGCCCGCCAGGTCGGGGTGCCTTCGATCGTCGTCTTCCTGAACAAGTGCGACATGGTCGATGATCCGGAGCTTCTCGACCTCGTCGAAATGGAAGTGCGCGACCTGCTCACGCAGTATGATTTCCCCGGCGACAAGATTCCGATCGTGAAGGGGTCGGCCGTGAAGGCCCTCGCCAGCGGCGACCCGAACCACGCCGATGCGAAGTGCATCCAGGAACTCATGGACGCCGTCGATGAGTACATCCCGCTCCCCGAGCGCCCGGTCGATCAGCCGTTCCTGATGCCGGTCGAGGACGTGTTCAACATCGAAGGTCGCGGCACCGTCGCCACCGGTCGTGTCGAGCGCGGCGTCCTCAAGAAGATGGAAGAAGTCGAGCTCGTCGGCATCCGCCCGACTGCGAAGACGACCGTCACGGACATCGAAATGTTCCGCAAGCTCCTCGACGAGGCGCGCGCCGGCGACAATGTCGGCCTGCTCCTGCGCGGCACCAAGAAGGACGACGTCGAGCGCGGCATGGTCATCGCGAAGCCCGGGTCGATCAAGCCGCACACGAAGTTCAAGGCGGAGATCTACGTCCTCTCGAAGGAAGAAGGCGGCCGTCACACCCCGTTCTTCTCGAATTACCGCCCGCAATTCTATTTCCGCACCACGGACGTGACCGGCTCGGTCAAGCTCCCGGACGGCGTCGAGATGGTCATGCCCGGCGACAACGTCTCGGTCGAAGTCGAGCTCATCACCCCCGTCGCCATGGAGAAGACCATGCGCTTCGCCATCCGTGAAGGCGGCAAGACCGTCGGTGCGGGCCGTATCGCCGACATCATCACTGCCTGATCTCCCTGAATCTTCCTCTTCCGCTTCCTCTTCATCTTCCTCCCTGTTGCGAAGGAGACCGGGGGAAGAGGAGATTAAAAGGAAGGGGAAGACGAAGCAGCCCACTTACGCCAGTAACTCAATTGGTAGAGTAGCGGTCTCCAAAACCGCCTGTTGGGGGTTCGAGTCCCTCCTGGCGTGCTCTTTCACTCTTCATGAATCCGGAATTATTTCAGATCGGCGGCAGTTGGATCACGACGGCTATCGTGTGGGTCATCGGGATCGCCGCAGTCGCGGGCCTGCTCTCCTACCGCGCGCAGATCCGGAATTTCACCGGCGAAGTGAAAGTCGAGCTCGCCAAGGCGTCCTGGCCGTGGGAGCCGAAGGAAAAGGGCGCCAAGAAATACAAGGAACTCATCGACTCCACCATCGTCGTCGTAATCGCGATGCTCCTCCTGAGCGGCTACGTGGCCCTTTGGGACTTCCTGATGACGGTCATCATGGGCAAACTGATGAAGTAATCGACCACCCCCATGACTGAAGAAGAAAAGCGCAATCAGTGGTTCGTGGTTCACGTCCTCGCCGGACAGGAACAGAAGGTCCATGACAACCTCGTGAAGCGGATCAAGACCGAGGAAATGGCGGACTATATCTTCGATATCGTACTGCCCATCGAGCGCGTCTCCGAGATCAAGCGCGGCAAAAAGAGCGAGACCACCCGCAAGTTTTTCCCCGGCTACCTGATCGTGAATATGTGGCTGCTCGACGACAACAAGCAGCTCGTGGACAAGACTTGGTACTTCATCAAGGACACGTCCGGCGTGATCGGTTTTGCGGGCACCAAGGAACGCGACGGGCGCCCGGCGCACCCCGTGCCGATGCGCCAGAATGAAGTCGATGCCATGCTCGCGCAGATGCGCGGCGGTGAAGACTCCGTGAAGCCGAAGATCAGCTTCTCGATCGGCGAGACGGTCAAGGTCTCGGACGGTCCTTTCCAGAACCAGAGCGGTGTCGTGACGGAGCTCGATCCGGACCGCGGCCGTCTCCGGGTCAGCGTCAGCATCTTCGGTCGCGAAACCATCGTCGAACTCGAATACTGGCAGGTCGAGCGGGCGTAGGCATAGAGCATGTAAGATTTAGGATTTAGCATTTCATCCCTGGTCGCATCTCTCGCGGCTCCCCACACTCACCTCTCACCCCTCAACTCTCCCGCAGATGGCTAAAGAAATCGTCGGTCAAATCAAACTCCAGATCCCCGCAGGTGCGGCCAACCCGGCGCCGCCGGTCGGCCCCGCGCTCGGTCAGCAGGGCGTGAACATCATGGCCTTTTGCAAGGAGTTCAACGCGGCCACACAGAAGCAGGCCGGCGACATCCTCCCGGTGGTCATCACCGTCTATAAGGACAAGAGCTTCACCTTCATCACCAAGCAGCCCCCGGCCAGCGCGCTGATCAAGAAGGCGCTGAATATCGCCGCTGGCAGCAAGGAGCCGAACAAGCAGAAGGTCGGCAAGCTGACCAAGAAGCAGCTCGCCGAAGTCACCGCGCGCAAGATGAAGGATCTCAATGCTCGTGACGAAAAGGCCGCGATGAAAATCATTGCCGGCACCGCGCGGCAGATGGGCGTGGAAGTGGAGATCTGAGGCGATCTACTTTGGAAGGGGGCGGCTTCCCGGCTCCAGCTAGGGCTTCTTCTCCGCGGCGGCCTCGATCGCGAGTTCCTGCTCGGCGACGCCGTGTTCCGCTTTCGCGACTGAGGCGCGGATTTCCCGGAGCCGGGCGTGTTCGCTCGGGCGGTAGAAAAGATAGATCACGCCACCGACGATGCCCCAGGCGAGTGTGAGCAGGTAGCCGGTCGAGGAGATGAGCACGGCGACCGCTTCACTCACGCCGCAGAGCTGTCCTAGGAAGACCTGGAAAAGTCCCTCCCGGATGCCGATGCCTCCGAGGCTGATCGGCATCGCGGAGATCGTATTCACGACGGGCATGACTGCGGTCAGGTCGCCCAGAGACGGAAGCTTGATGCCTTCTGCACGAAAAGCCTCGGCGGCGCAGAAAAACACGCCGAAGTAGCCGACGTGGCTGGCGATCGACAGCGCCACCCCGGCGAGCGAGTGCCGCCAGGCGCGTCCGTAGAGGCTGTAGGCGAGGGCCAGCTCCGCGAGGCGGTCGCGCATCGGGAAGCGGCTGGGGAGTCGATGTACCAGGCCGAAGCCCGTGACCGTGAAGGAAAAGGCGATCCCGGCGACTGCCGAGCCGAGGATGACGAGCGTGGTCCAGACGCCCTGGGCGGTGGTCGGCGTGGACATCAGCCAGTCCCAGCGCCATGCCACGATGAGTCCGGCGAGGAGGATGAGACCGACCAGCCCGAGGATGCGATCCATCAGCACGGAGAGCAGGGCGGCGGTGCGCTGGGTGTGAGTTTCCTTGAGGAGATAGTAGATTTTCACCACGTCGCCGCCGGTACCGCCGGGGATGAAAAAATTGAAGAACAAGCCGATGAGCAGCAGGGCGAAAATCCTGCCGGTGCCGATGGCCACGCCTTGCACCCGCAGGAGCAGCACCCATCGGAATCCGGCGAAGAGTTCGACCACGCCGTAGATGGCGATGCCGGCGAAAAGCCACCGGAAATCCGCGCCGCGCAAGGTCGCGAGCATCTCGGCGCGTTTGGCCGGATCTCGGAAGACGTACCAGAGCAGGCCCAGGGTGACGGCGAACTGGAGGAGCGTGAGCAGAGCCTTCTTCATGGGAAGAAAGCTCGAAGCTCGAAGTTCGGAGCTCGAAGCAAACGGCGGAGAATTTTTGAAGGAACAGAAACCGTTCGCTGCTCGCCATGCGGGCCGTTTCCACACATTCCATCCACTGAAATTTGATTCGAGGTTGACTCGGCCCTCCGGCCTCGCCCTCCGGGCTGCCTTCGGCAGTCTATCTCGCTCCGCTCGATTCGAACTTCGAGGTTCGAACTTCCCCGAGGGGTCATTCCCCAAACCGCGCGACCCACTTCGCCCGCGCCTCCGTGATCTCTTCGACCGTCCGGCGCGGGCTCATCTCGAAGACGTACAGCGTGTCGCGCGGGAGCAGCGGGATCAGCCGCTTGTACTCCACTTCCCCTTGAAAGGGCGCCATGTGATCGCGCCCCGGCCACTGGGTGTCGTGGAGATGGCAGCCGACGAGCCGCGGGGCCACCTGGCCGAGCCATTCCACATGATCGAGGAAGGCCAGATTGTGCTTCACCTGCACATGGCCGAAGTCGTGCCAGTAGCCGACGTGCGGCACATCGAAGGCCTCGAGCACCTCCATCATCTCCGTCTCATTCGGGATCTCCTCGTAGCTGTGCCGGCTCTCGACCCCGAGCGTCACGCCGCGCTCGCCGGCGTAGTCCGCGATCTGCCGGAGCGCGTCCAGCGAGCGGGCAAAAAACGGCGGCGACTTGGCCTCGCGTTTCTTGATGCATTCGAGCTTCTCCTTCACAAAACCGCGCGACTGCCCGAGGCCCACTTCGCACAGGTTCACCAGCTTCTCCGTGTAGTCGTCGATCGGCGCGCGCCCGAGGTGCAGGACCACGAAGGGCGCTTCCAGCCGCACGGCAAAGTCGATCGTCTGAAAGGTGTGCTTCAGCGCGCGCTCACGTTCCCGCGGCTCGGGCGAGGAGAATTGATAGCAGTCCGGCGACGCCCGGGTGATCTCGATCGGCAGCGGGCAAAAATTATGCAGCGAGGAAAAGCGGACGCGGTCTTCCTTGAAGACCTTGAGGATGCCCTCCATGAGCGAAATCCGGATGCCGTGGCCGAGTTCCACCCGATCGAAGCCGAGGTCGAGCAGTTCCTGGATCATGGGCTCCCCATCAGTGTGGCGGCCAGAGTTCCAACAGGTCGAAATCGAGAGCATGCAGAGAGCGGAAAAGCGGACGCCAAGCTAGCGGCTTGCCTCCGCTCTGCAACGCCTAAGCCGGTCGGTTTCCGAGCGCGCCCCGGCGGGCCCGGGACTTCCCGCCGCCGCCGGCATTCCAGCAAAGAGATTCGGGAATCCGTGCGGGCCAATATTTCGTATCTTCACTGTTGCCCGAATCGACCATTCCAATAGTGTCACGCCCTTCGCACGGCGATTGTGCACGGGCGAAATCAGTCAGTAATTGTTTGTATATGATGAATGATAATCCAGGTGAGAGAATGGGCTCCGACCCGATCGCATCCGAAAAGGTGGCGTTCGAGCGGAAGATCTTCTTTCTCGATCTCAAAGAAAACCAACGGGGACGTTTCCTGAAGATCACCGAAGACGTAGGAGGACGGCGTGACACGATCATGCTGCCGGCCGGCGCTTTCCGCGACTTTCTCGAAGCCCTCCAGCGGTTGGTTGAGTTCGAGGGAAAGCTCTAAGTCGCGTTTTCTCCGATTCACGTGAGTTCCCGGATCGCTCCGGGTCCGGGCACTCCACGTGTGCGATCCGCCGCCTGCTCTGGGGAGCGCGGCTCTTTTTTATACGGTTGGTACCGCGACCGTCCCTCCCGTGGGGTGTGATTCAATGTGGTGCAGACGGGAGCCGTGCGGTCGGTCTCGAAGGGACCACGGAAATCACCCGGCGGCGGTTCCGATGGCCCCATCGGCTAATTTCCATGGTCCCTTCGGGACCGCAGACGCTGCTCCACTTTTTGATCACACGCCTTCGCGCGAGGCGCGTGAACTGGGGCTGGCGAGCCCTGCGGGTCTTCTGCTCAACTGATGCCTACCCGCTATGACGTTCGACGAACTCCACCGCGATCTCCCGTCCCTCAAGCAGCGCTTCCTTTCAGCCGCGCCTTTTCCGCACGTCGTCATCGACGGCTTCCTCGACCCGCAGCTTGCGGAGGCCGTCTGCGAAGCCTTTCCGAAGCCCGAGGAAATGCGCGTGCACGGCGGCGACGCGACCGTGCTGAAGGGATGGCAGGTAAATCCCAAGGACGAGAACTACATCCCGAAACCGGCACTCGAGGCCATGTTCCGGCACATCCAGTCGGCGGAAATGCGGCGCTGGATCACCGAGCTGAGCGGCTCGAAGACCGAGGCGCTCTGCGACCCCGAGTACGTCGGCGCCGGACTGCTCGCCGCGAAGGACCAGGGCATCCACAAGATCCACCTCGACCGCAACCGGCATCCGAACGGCATCTACTGCGCGCGCGTGGTGATGCTCATCTACTTCAACAAAAGCTGGCAGCCCGCGCACGGCGGCGCGTTGGAACTCTGGGATCGCCGCATCGCCCGCGCGACGACCGTCGAGCCGCTCTTCAATCGCTGCGTGATCTTTGAAAATGCGCGCTTCGCCTACCACAGCATCTCCGACGTGCATCTCCCGCCGGGCCTCACTCGCAAGGCGCTCAATTTCTACTTCTACACACGCGATCGGCCCGCCGTGGAGCGCAACATGTACACGCACAACACCGAGTTTTACCCGCGTCCGCACGAGCGCGCAGACTGGTGGAAGCGAAGTCTCACGAGCAATTTTCCAAAGGGTCTCGTGACGACGCTGATGCTCCAGAGCCTGCCGACCGCCCGCATCTACCACTGGCTAAAGCACAGCACCGGGCGCGATCGCGGAGGCGAGGATTTCGGCACGCCGGAGTCCATCAACACCGCGTGGACGGCTTACAATTCCAAGGCGTAGGGCGGAGCGCCGCCGCCCCCGCGCGGCTTTACCTTTGCGCGTCGTTCGCTAGCTTCGCGGTCCCATTTTTCCGCCCATGATGACCGCCTCGCAGATCCGCCAGAGCTTCCTCGATTTCTTCCGCGAGAAAAAGCACACCATCGTGCCGTCGTCGTCGCTGATGCCCGACAGCCCCAATCTGCTCTTCACGAATGCGGGCATGAATCAGTTCGTCCCCATCTTCCTCGGCGAACGAAGCGCCGACGTGAGCAAGTGGGGCGGCGCCATCCCCGGCAGCGACACCCGCGCGGCCGACACCCAGAAATGCATCCGCGCCGGCGGCAAACACAACGACCTCGATGACGTCGGACTCGACACCTATCACCACACGTTCTTCGAGATGCTCGGGAACTGGAGCTTCGGCGATTACTTCAAAAAGGAAGCCATCGAGTGGGCGTGGGAGCTGGTCGTCGAGCGGTGGAAATTTCCCGCCAACCGGGTGTATGCGACCATCTACCAACCCGACCCTGGCGATCCCGCCGAGCGCGACGAGGAAGCGTGGAATCTGTGGGCGGAGACATTCCGCGCCGCCGGGCTCGATCCCGCCATCCACATCGTGAACGGCAACAAGAAGGACAACTTCTGGATGATGGGCGAGACCGGCCCCTGCGGCCCGTGCAGCGAGCTGCACATCGACCTCACCCCCGCCGGCGATACGAAGGGCGCGCTGGTCAACAAAGGCACCGCCGAGTGCATCGAGATCTGGAACCTCGTCTTCATCCAGTTCAACGCGCAGCTTTCGGCTGACTCTACCGCCGCCTCGCCGGCCATCGAATTTGTCCCACTCGCGCAGCAGCACGTCGATACCGGCATGGGCTTCGAGCGCGTCGCCTCGATCATCCACGGGACGAAGAATTTCACCGACTTCGCGAATGCGAAGATCAGCAACTACGAGACCGACATTGTCCGCCCGATCTTCCACGAGATCGAAAAGCTGAGCGGGAAGAAATACGCGAGCACGCTGCCGATTTCCGGAAGCGCGTCCGCACCGGAGCTGCCGGGGAGCCCACGCGAACCGCGTGTTGGCGAAGGCGTCCCGCCTTCGCGAACTTCCGATGATCTTCCTACGGTCGGAAGCGCCCACGCCATTTCACCCGCTCCCGAAAGTTCGTCC
>JBGSYE010000013.1:0-5901 GCA_041751075.1 Chthoniobacteraceae bacterium | reverse complement strand
GATGGCGACGGCACGCCGAGACATCGCGCCCGGAACGACGTCACCGGCCTGAATCGCGCGCACCTCAGGCTTCGCCTGCTCGCCCCCGAATGAGCCGCCTCTGGGTGGCAATCCGTCGAGAGTCGCCTGCCTCACAGCGCTTTCCTGGCGGTTCGGCGCTCGGGTTTAATGACCAGCCAATCCTCGGTGCGCAGTCCCTCCATTCGGGAGTATTCTCGGCTTCGGCCCTCGCCGAAGCCCGGGAGCCCCCCGCCCATGCGCAAGGCTTCGATCTCCTGCGTGGGATTTGCACGTATGCGCGGACTGACCCCCGGCCTCCCCCCCCTCTGAGTTCCTGCGCCGGTTCCTGCAACATGTGTTGCCGTCCGGGTTCCACAAAGTGCGCTACTTTGGCTATCTGCATCCGCGGGCCAGGGCGCGGTTCCTCGTCGTGCAAACCCTGCTCGCCGTGCCGTTGATCCTGAGCCGGCGGCACGAGCCCGAGCCCGACCCGTCGCCGCACCTGAAATGCCCACACTGCGGCCAGCACGCGCTGGTGGCGGTGGCGTTGATCAAACGCCAGCCCGCCAAACCGCCATGACGACTTTCGTTCCACTTCCCATCTTCCGCGCGGAGTCGATCCACCGTTTTGCTTCCCGGGCAAACTGCGGCGCCGGCGCCCTCTGCCCGCGCAGTGGGTTTAGCTACCATTTTGGGTCGCGCGCCGGGCAAAGTCCCGCCGGAGGGGAGATAGTTAGGCTGCCAGAGAGCCGATTCGCGCCCGTGTTGGTACGGATTTTGAGGGGAGAGCTCTGTGAGGTCGCGCCGGGCTGGGAAATGAAAAGCGCATAACGGGGAAACCCCGTGTCGAAGCGCTCTGGTTGTGAGCAGCTCCGGCGTGTCTTGCGAGATGGAGGCGACCTTCTTTTGCCCAGGCAATCGGCGAAATTCAGCTCGCCTACCTCAAGCGCCGCCACATCGAACTGAATCCCGGCGCCGACACGGCGAAGAAATATGCCACGGAGATCGACGCGCATGTCGCCCGCCTGCGGGAGCTGGCCACTGCGGGACGCCAATACAATGTGAAGTGGGGCCCATGGCGTCAGCGCCGCGACACCCAAATCCCCGATGTGGGGCAATGGCTGGAGAGATTCGGAGTCGCCGAGGCTCCGTAAGGCAGCTCCACCTCACGCTGGCTCGACGGGTCACTTCTGCGCGGGCGGCTCGGCGAGGCGGGCATTGAGAGCGGCCTCGTCGTCGCCGGTAGCGCCAGTTCCTTCTCGCCGATGTGAGACGGTCGCTTATTGTGCAGCTATGAAAGCCCACTCCCCTCTCCCTAACATTGTTTCCCGACTGTCGCAGGCGCTGGGTCTCGCGGTGCTCTGCCTCGCGGCGGCTGTGCCGGCTGTGGCGGCGGACTGGCAATATCGGGTTGATTTCGAGCCGGTCAAAAAAGGGAAGAAGAGCGATGAGCCGGTCGGGGTTTATTTTTGGATGCCGCCGGAGGCAAAGATGCTGCGTGGCCTGCTCGTCGGTGGAAAACTCAGGATAGAAAAGGACATCGCGCTCGATCCGGAGGTGCGGAAGGTGTGCGCGGAGGCAGGGCTCGGCATTGTCTATTTCGTGCCGCACGTCTCGGGGACCTTCAACTTTTGGAAAGAAGGCAACACCGACAAGGCGCGGTGGTTGAAAGCCTTTGACGATCTCGCGGAAAAGACGGGGCACCCGGAAATCCGACGCGTGCCCTGGATCACGATGGGACATTCCACCGCGGGGATTTTTGCCCGGAATGTAGCTTACGCTTTTCCGGGACGGGTGGCAGGAGTCGTGCATGCGAAGAGCGGCAATTTCCACCAGGCGCAGCATTTGCCGCCCGAGGGCTCGCTGGTCGGCGTGCCGCTGGTCGCGATGAATGGGCAGCTGGAAACTTTCGGCCCGGAGGGGGGAATCCGTCCCGAGTTGGGCCGCGAGACGCAGTGGCAGGCGGCGCGCGAGGATCTGCAGAAGTTTCGGGAATCGAACAAAGACTATCTGCTGTCCGCGTGGCTCGACCTCGGCGGCGATCATTTCTTCGGCTCGCTGGAGCTAACACAATATGCGGCCCTTTTCATCGCAAAGACGGCGCAGTATCGGCTGCCTCGCGAGCTGCCGCCCGGAGATGCGCCGGTGCAATGCCTGCCGCTGAAGGCCGAGGATGGCTGGCTCACCGACTACGATCTTTCCAAGCCGGAGCACCCGCCCGCGCCGTACTCCGACTATACGGGCGACAAGTCGAAGGCGATGTGGCACTACGACGGCGAAATCGCGAGGGCGAATGCGGAGCATCATCGCAATGCGGCGAAGCACCAGGCGATCAGCGGATCGGATCCCAAGTGGCTCGACGAGGGCGATGGGTGGACTTTCCGCGCGCATGGGGAATTCCTCGATACGATGCCGGAGAAATATGGCGGCGTGATCGGCAACACGAAGGTCGGGCACGCTGAGGGCGGCATCATTTACCGCAGTTTTCCGGCGCAGCCGGTGGAGCAAATCAATGAGGATACGTTTCGATTGTTGCGTCCGACCGATGGCATCCAGATCGCCGCTGTCAGTCTGGGGGATGAGAACTACCGGGCGACGAATCGCTGGAGCAAACTGGAGGTCCCGAAGGTCAAGGGGGAGAAACAGCAGATAGAATTCTCTCCCATCGCCGATTTGCCGACGGGAAGTCAGGGGGTGCAATTGAATGCCACGGCGTCATCCGGGCTGCCGGTTTATTTCGAGGTCGTGCATGGCCCTGTCGCCATCGAGGGCGGCAAAGTGGTTCTCTCCGATCTGCCGCACGACGCGAAGCTGCCCATCGAGTGTATGATCACCGCCTACCAGATTGGCCGGCGGCTCGAGCCGACTGTGGAGCCTGCGGAGCCGGTGTCGCGGACTTTTCAGATCGTCAAGCCGTGAGCTGAGTGTCCGAGACGTGCCGGACACGTCGGAGGTCCACGATGAACGGCTGATAGTCGATGAGCTTTCGGATTTGCTCACGCACGCCCGTCACCTTGCATGGAACGATGACATAACCATCGCGAAAACGCTCCCCGCGCGCCCCGTCTCCTGTAAAAGTCTGATCCAGATTATGAAAGCAAGCATCCCCCTCATCGCCGCCATCCTCCTCTCCGCGCCCCTTTCCCACGCGCAGGAGTCCTCGCTGAAAAACCCGACGAAGCGCGAATACAAGAACGAGCTTGTGCGACTGCTCACGCCAGCGCCGGGGCCGGCAGGATCGTTCATCGTCAAGAGCGACGGGAAGGAGATTTCCTATCAGGTCGAGGAGATCGGCGGAAAAAGCTGGATTTGGGTGCTGGGAGATTTCGCTCCGGGCGCCTCGCAGAAATATAGCGTGTCGCCCGGCAAGCCGGCGGCAGCGAAGCCGGCGGTCAGTTTGCGCAAGGAGGGGAATGCTTACATTTTGGATAATGGACAGGTTTCCGTGAAGCTGCCGGCAGCTACGGGGGATGGGATTCCGGGGCCGGTGACGAGCATCAAGCTCGGGGACGAATGGGTCGGCGCCAGCACCTGGCAAACGGAGTTTCCGCTGAAGAGTTTCACCGCAACTGTGATCGGCGACGGCACGGTGCTGGCGAAGGTGCGTCTGCGCTATGAGTTTGATGGGAAAGCCGGCATCGATGGCGACATACCGGCGTTTTCGGAGATCGATGTTTCACTGGCTCCCGGCTGGCAGCACGTGGCTATCGATGAGCGGCACGAGATGGCGCGCGGCGATTTTTGGGAGTTTGAAGCGTCGAAGGGATGGTCGCCGAAAGACGGTGTGTCCAGGCCATTTAGCAGCGGCGGGCCGGGGAGCGGAAACGCCGGAGTCCAGCGCGAAAAAGATCGTCCGCTGAAACCGGGTGCGATGCCTTATCAACAGCCGGATTTATACATCAACCTTCTCCCGCGCTGGAGCCAGAGCTACAAGGACGGCTGGTATTTCGCCGCGACCGACGGCTCGCAAAGCGTGGGAGCCATCGCGGTGCGCGCGAGCCAGTGGATGTGGCCGCACGACAACAGCATCGGCGTGCTCGTGCGCGAGAGCGGCGACTATGCAAGCTTCCGGGCGCCGACCTGGCACGGCTCGCGGCTCTGGTGGATCTTCTCTCCGGACCTTGCCCCGGAGACCGATTACGTGGCGGCGCATGCGTGGGAGCATCTCGACAAGCTAAACCACGATTTCATCCTCGATTGGGCGGGGCACGAGGGGACTTTCCGCGGAATGAATTTCTACGACGGCGGGCAGATGAACCCGACCGGCGGCCTGCGGCGCGCGGGGCGGGGCGCGCTCGAAGAAGCTGGGAAGGAAGGGAGCTACAGCGACCTCACGCGGGTGCAGGCGATGTTCCATCCCGATGCCTTCGGGGACTACTGGCTGCACTGGAGCCCGCAGAACGCGAATTTTTTCACTGACTTCAACAAGCTGCCGATCGCGCTTGCCGCCGGGCTGAAGAGCCATCCGCAATTCGAGCAGTTCCGCAAGGCTGCCGAGGAGAAGGCGAGGCAAGACATGCATCACATGGCCACGCTGCCAGGTGGCGCTGGCCAGGAATGCCCGGGCTACCAGCACTACGCGCTGGAGGAGTGGGCCAAGATCGCGGAGGCGACGCGGAAGCATCTTGGATTCGACCCGACCACATGGGAGCGGTACAAGGCGGCGGAGTATTTTCGAAAAAGGATCACGCAGCCGGATGGCGACAAGCGCCGCATCTTGCCGATGGGCGACACGCATCCGGCCAAGCCGAGGGAGGGCCATGCCGGCGGCCCCGGCTTTGTCGAGGTGCCGGCCGCGGAGGTGGCGAAATTCAAAACGGAGGAGCTGCCGGGCTTCGGTGTCATTTTCAACAACGAGCCGGGAACACCGCAAGAGACGTATCTGTCATTCAAGAGCGGACCGAATCGCGGGCATTATCACGGCGATCAGCTGTCGATTCATTATGCCGCGTTTGCAAAAGCGCTGGCGGTTGATCACTACGCTTCCTATCACCCGCGGCCCGGGCAGGAGCACATGCACAACCGCGTGGCCTTTCATACGGACGAGTTTCCGTATGCGAACATGGATGGCTATGAGCGGCTCATCGCTTTCCAATCCGGCGAGACCGTGGATATCGCGATCGGCCAGGTCGAAAGTGATCGCCTGCGGGCGGTGAAGGATTTGCCGCCGGAGATCTGGGATCAGCGCTATCCGCGGCATGATTTCAAGTCGCCGCTGACCTACCGGCGCACGGTCGTTTTCATGAAAGGCCAGCCGGATTACATCGTGCTCCGCGACCAGTGGTGGGCGCCGGAGCCGTTGAGCGCCACTTTCTGCCTGCATGTCCATGCGGACAAAAGCGAGCAGCGCGGGAGCGCCGTCGATTTCGGGAATCTAACACTTTTCACCGCGCACCCGGAAAAGCCGGTTTACGCCTCCTTCCCGTGGAGCCACGAGAATGGCGGCGGCGAGAAAACCGAAGGCGCGCGGCTCACGATGAGGGGCAATCACGGCGAATTCATCAGCGTGCTCTATCCCGGCAAGCCCGCGGCGATGAGCGCGATTCCCGGCGGCGTGAAGGTCGGCAACGACGAGATCGTTTTCGCTGGCGACCAGCCGACCTCTGGCGACGCGATCAAGCATGTAACGGTGAAGCGCGGCGGCGCAGAAGTCGCGTCGCTGGCGGGTGACGCCATCGACATGAACCGCTCGCAGGGGGACATCGGACTTTTCGTTCCCGACGCAGGCTATCCCTTCGGCGAGATCCCCGATTGGCTGATCAAGCAGCGGGCCGGCAAGCCCGACTGGGCGAAGTGAGGAGATTGCTCATCGCGCACGGCTCGGCCGCGGCCGCCTGCCCGCTGAGGCGGCAGGCGCGAAGGAGCACCTCGCCGGGGCGGTTCAGGTCGCCCGGGTGTGGG
>JBGSYE010000012.1:0-5647 GCA_041751075.1 Chthoniobacteraceae bacterium | reverse complement strand
TGAAGCTTGGGCTTCCCTGGCTGAGCAGCACGCCGGTCACGCGCACCGGCTGATCCTGCCACGCGGCGAACTCCGCGGCGGTCGGCGTCCAGGCGAGCCGCGCCTGGGCGTAGCCGGAGCTGGAACTGAGCACCACGGTGCAGCCGCCATTCTTGATGGGTACAGCGCGCCGCACGATGCCCGAGGTACGCACGATCTCGCCGTGAAAACGCCCGCTCCGCGTATCTGCGAGATCGGTGATCGCGGCTGGCCGCAGGATCTCCGATGCACTCGGCGCATGGCGTACGACTGGAGCCGTGGCGCCGCCGTCCTCCCCGCCCGTCATCACCAGCATGTGGTGTCGCTGGGCCGGATGGCCTTCGATCTCGACGGTGCGGCCTGCGATCGGAAGGGGATTCATCTTCGTTCCCTTCGGTCGCAGAAAGGCGATGCCTCCCGTCTCATCCTGCACAAATCCGAGCGAGAAGGAGCGGTGAAAAAAAGTGACTACGCCGCGAATGCGGACGGGCTCGACTCCCTCTGTGCGCATCGCCCGCGAGCGGACCTCGGCGATCGGCGTGAACGCGGGAGCGCTCGACTCGGTGGCATCCTGCGCGAGAGCCACGCGTGCGGACACGCCGAGGGCGATGAGAAAGGTGGGGGGCCTCCGCATAGGGCGGGAAGATGCGGGCGGATTCTCCGCCGGTGCAAGGGAAACCTGCGCGGTGCTGGACTCCCACCACGATGGAGTATGACACTCGCATCTTTCACCCTACGCAACCGATGTCCCCCATTCCCTCTCGCGGAACTCTCCCCGCGCTCTTCGCGGCGTTCGCACTTTCCTCCGATGCTTTTGCTGACGATGTGAAGGTCGCCCAGGCGCCCGCGCTTTCTCCCGATGGCGCGACGGTCGCCTTCGCGTGGCGCGGCGATGTCTGGAGTGTGCCGGTGAGCGGCGGCGCGGCGCGACAGATAACACATCACCCGACGCAGGATTCGTCGCCGGCGTTCTCGCCTGATGGGCGGGAGATCGCCTTCATCAGCGACCGCGACAATGGCCGCCAAGTGTACGTGATCCCCGCGGGCGGCGGTGTGCCGCGGCAGCTCACATGGCACACGGAGGGATACGATCTCCGCGAATGGTCGCCCGATGGCGCATCGCTGCTCGTGAGCGTGGTGCGCGATTCCTCGTGGATGCGTTCGTCACGTTCGCCGCGACTCGCGCTGCTCGACGTGAAGCAGCGCTCCGCGGAGCGGGTGCTCTTCGACGACTACGCCGGCGAAGCGTCGATGTCCGCGGATGGCCGGCGCGTGCTTTTCACCCGCGAGGGGGAATCGTGGTGGCGGCAGGGTTATCGCGGCTCGCGCGCCGGGCAGATCTGGCTCTTCGATCGCGACGACGGCAGTTTCCGGCAGATCCTCGCGGGCGAGACGGAATCGCGATGGCCGTTGTGGAAGCCCGATGGCCGCGGCTTCTACTTCGTGTCGAATCGCGACGGCGTCTTCAATGTGTGGGAGCACGATCTCGAGGCGGGCACGGACCGGCAGCGCACTTCCTTCAAGACCGACTCGGTGCTCTTCCCGACGCTCTCGCGCGATGGCCGCACCATGGTCTTCCGCCACGGCTTTGACCTCTACCGCTGGCAGCCCGGCAAGCCTGCCGCTCCGGAAAAAATCAACGTCCGCTGCGAGACCGAGTCGAGCCTTCCCGCGATCGATCGACTCGTCCTCAATCGCGCCACCGAGGCCGCTTTCACGCCCGATGGTCTGCAAGTGGCGGTGGTCGCAGGCGGCGACGTGTGGGTGATGGATACGGAGCTGCGCGAGCCGCGGCAGGTCACGCGGACTGCGGAGGAGGAACGCGGCATCGTCTTCGCGCCGGATGGCCGTTCGCTGTGGTTCCTCAGCGATGCCGGCGGGCGGACCGATGTCTGGAAAGCCGTGCCGCAGCAGCCGACGAAATACTGGTGGGAAAACTCCGCCTTCACCCTCAGCCGCGTGACGGACGACGCGGCGGTCGAGTCCAGGGTGCGCTTCACCCGCGACGGAAAACGCTTCGCCTATGTGAAGGAGCGCGGCGATCTCTGGCTCGCGGATGTCGATGGCAGCAATGCGCGGAGGTTGGTCGAATCATGGAACCCTCCGGCGTTCGACTTCTCGCCCGACGGCGCGTGGATCGCCTATGCGGTGAGCGACGAGTGGTTCAACAGCGACGTGTGGCTGATGCCACTGGACGGCTCGCGCCCCGCCTTCAATTTGTCGCGGCATCCCGACAACGATTCGAGCCCGACGTGGTCGCCCGATGGGAGAGTCATCGCGTGGACTGGCAAGCGCGAGAACGACGAGGTGGACATCCACTACGTGTGGCTGCGCGCAGAGGACGAAGAGCGCACGAAGCGCGAGCGAACGCTGCTCAAGGCGCGGGAGAAGATCCAAAAAGCCGCCACCGCCAGGCCCGCCGGAACCACGACCACGCGCACTTCCAAGCCTGTAGCGGCTCCGATCACGCCCACGCAGATCGACATCGACGACATCCACGAGCGCATCCACCGCATCACCATCCCGCACGCCACGGAAACCAGCCTCGCGTGGTCGCCGGACGCGAAGAAGCTCGCCTTCTCCGCGACCGTGGAAGGCAGGCGCGGCACCTACACCGTCGAGATCCCCGATGACGTGAAACCGAAGCTGCTCGCCCCGGCGGCCGGCATCGGCGCGGAGTGGTTGAAGCGCGACAATCAAATCGTCTGCCTCCACGAAGGCCAGCCCACGTCCATTTCGGACAAAGGAATCGTGAGCACGCATCGCTTCCGCGCGCCGCAGTCTGTCGTGCGGGCGGAAAAGCAGCGCGCCGTCTTCGACGAATGCTGGCGCACCATGCGCGACCGCTACTACGACGAGCGCCTCGGCAATCGCGATTGGGACGCCATCCGCGCGAAGTACTCCGATGCCGCGGCCACCGCCCCGGACATGCGCACGGCTGCGGAAGTCGTGCATCTCATGCTCGGCGAACTCAACGGCTCGCACCTCGGCTTCACGCTGAACGCCGCCGCGACCTCCGCATCCACCTGGCGCGATGAAACCGCGCACCTCGGGATCACCTTCGATCCGACCTTCGCCGGACCCGGATGGAAAGTGCGCGACGTGCTGGCGAAGGGGCCCGCGAGCCACTCACGCAGCCGCATCCAGCCGGGCGAGATCGTCCTGAATGTCGATGGACGCGAGGTGCGCCCCGACATGGATGCCTCCGAAGTGCTCAACGGCCCGCGCGAGCGTGACATCGTCCTGCATGTGCTCGCCGCCGATGGCGCGGCCCGCGACGTGACGCTGCGGCCGATCAGCTACAGCACCGCGCGGCAATTGCGCTACGACGAGTGGATCAAGAGCAACCGCCGGAAGGTCGAGGAAGTCTCCGGCGGCACGCTCGGCTACCTCCACATCAATGCGATGAACGACGAGAGCTTCCAGCGCTTTCAGGAAGAACTATACGCCGCCGGCGCCGGACGCGACGGCCTCATCATCGATGTGCGCGAAAACGGCGGCGGCTCGACCACCGATCATCTCCTCACCGCACTCACGCAGCCGAGCCACGCCATCACCATCCCGCGCGGCGGCACGCCGGGCTATCCGCAGGACCGCATCGTCTATGCCGTCTGGGGCAAGCCCATCGCCGTGCTGTGCAATCAAAACAGCTTCAGCAACGCCGAGATTTTTTCCCACGCGATCAAGACGCTCCAGCGCGGCCAGCTCATCGGCGTGCCGACTGCGGGCGGCGTCATCAGCACCGGCTCCACGAGCATCATGGATGTGGGCACCCTGCGCGTTCCGTTTCGTGGCTGGTATTCCATCGCCGATGGCGAGGATATGGAACTCCACGGCGCACAGCCCGATCACCTCATCTGGCCGCAGCCCGGCGAGATGCCGCGCGGAGTGGATCCGCAGTTGGCGAAAGCGATCGAGGTGCTGCAAGCCGACGTCGCCGCATGGAAGGCACGCCCGCGGCCCAAGCTGCGCAAAGCGAGCGAGCGGGGTCAGTAGAGCGTGACGGTGGATGGGGCGCTCCGCGCGCCATGGCAAATCGCTGCGCGATAGCGCCTCTCTGTGAAAGAGGGGCCTTCGGCATAGGCATTGCCATGGCTCGCGGAGCGCGCCATCCACCGCGGCATTACCGGCTGCTCCCGACGCAGCGCAGGATCAGATTCACGACCGGCGCGGGCACATACCAGCGCGAGCGTTCGAGCACCTTGCCAGTTTTCGAGGCCGTGGATCGCGTGGTGGTCGTGCGCGTGCTCGATGTGCGCGGTGGCGGAGTGGCGAGGTCGTGCGGATCGATGAGCATGCTGTCCACGATCACGACGCGGCCCTTGCTCGGGACGATCTCATGTTTGATCACGAGGTCGCCGGTCCCCTTCACGCGCTGCTGAATGAAATTGTACGTGTGGTAGCCGGTCGCGTCGGTCTCGTTCGGAGTGCGCTGCCGGGAATTTTCATCCAGCGCGAGCGCGCTCACCACCTGGTCGGCATTGTCCGTCACGAGGATCAGGCGATTGAAGCCGCCCTCGAAGACACCGGTGAACGCGTGCGCGGTGAACGAGCCGACCGGAAGGCCCGGGCAGGTCACGCGTGATTTGGCAGGCGCAGTGGAATCGAGGTTCAGGCGCTTCCGGGCTTCTGTGAGCGGCGTGAGGAAAGGAATGCCGGCATAGACCACGATGGACGTATCGCCGTCGGTGCTCTCGCTCGCGGAGCCCTGGCCGGTGAAGAGGAGCGCAAGATCTTTGCGCGTCATCTCGCCGCTCTGCGTCGGGCTGTTCCAGTTCTGCGCGAGCACGATTCTCTTCGTCGGTGCCGCTGGAGCGGAAGGGGCGGGCGGTGCCGGAGGAGCGATCTTCGCCGTTGTGCTCGCGGGAGCTGGTGGCGCTGGCATGGATGCAGGTGCCGCGGGTGCCGCGCCCGGCTCGGCGAGTCGGATCTGCTCGGGACTTTTGATCACGATCTGCGGCTTGCCCTGCGGCGACATCGCGATCCGCCCGGTGAGCGTCACGGTCTTGCCGTCATACTGCTGCAGGTCGCCGACCTTGTCCTGATCGCCGGAGAAGACGACGCCGGAAAAAGTCTGATTTGGAAACGGCGCGCCGAGGTTCAGAAAGGTCGTGCCAGTCTTCGTCTTCGAGATGCCGGCCACTTTGCCGGTGACGTGGGCATCTTCATCGGCGTGTGCGCCCGCTTCGGCGTCGGAGTAAGTGGGGAGCGGCGGCGTGAGCGCGAGCAGCGTGGGTGCGAGCGCGAGCGTCAGCAGGGCGATGCAGGGGAGGAGGGGAGTGCGCATACCACTGAGGATGATGCGTCCGATGAACCGGCGAGCAACAGGCGAAACTCGCCGAGGCGGGCGCGGATCCTCCGCTCCTCCTCCGCCCGCGGACCCCCAGCCACGGTCACAGACCGCCGCTACCGTTTCCGAGTTGGCGGGACTTCCGTGCTCCTCTCTTGCGCCGGGAAGCGTAAAAGGAAACAAAGCATCCGTCCTCATGTCCGCCGTCGCCCAATTCCACACCGACTCCGATCGCACCACCGCCGACGACCCGCGGCGCGCTGCGGTGCGCAAGGCGCTCGGCAACTACAAGACGGCGCGCGGCAAGACCGAGAGCGCCTTCACGAGCTGGCAGCACGC
>JBGSYE010000011.1:0-3484 GCA_041751075.1 Chthoniobacteraceae bacterium | reverse complement strand
GGCAATCAGACCGGCGAATTCATCGGGCGCGACCCGCGCACGGGTGAAGCGAAGAAACAATTCTCGCCCGACGTGCCGGAGGGCACCTACTGGTTCCACCACCGCTGCTACATCGCGAAGGGTACGGAAAACTTCCTGATGCCTTCGCGCACCGGCATCGAGTACGTGGACATGGAGAAGTCGCACTGGGATCTCAATCACTGGGTGCGCGGCGCGTGCCTCTACGGTGTGCTCCCGGCGAACGGCCTGACCTACGCCGGCCCGCACAATTGCGCCTGCTACCCCGAGGCCAAGCTCGACGGCCTCAACGCCCTCTCCGCCGCGACATCGCCGTGGCCCGCGCTGCCCGCCGACGAGCAGCGCCTCGATCGCGGCCCCGCCTTTGGCCAGCCCATCGAGGAAACGGCCGCCGATCCCGCGGATTGGCCCACCTATCGCCAGAACAACGAACGCAGCGGCTTCAATCCGCAGCCGCTCCTGAGCGATCTCGGCAAGGCGTGGGAAGTCACCCTCGGCGGCCCGCTCAGCGCGCTGACCATCGCCGATGGCCGCGCCTTCGTCTCGCAAGTCGATGCCCACACGCTGCACGCCTTCGACGCCGCGGCGGGGAAAAAGCTCTGGCACTTCATCGCCGGCGCCCGCGTCGATTCACCGCCCACGATCGCGGAGGGCCTCGTGCATTTCGGCTGCAAGGACGGCTGGGTCTATTGCCTGCGCGCCACCGACGGCGCGGTCGTGTGGCGCTTTCAAGCCGCGCCGAATGCGCGCCGCCACACCGCCTTCGAGCAACTCGAAAGCGTCTGGCCCGTGCATGGCAGCGTGCTCGTCGAAAATGGCGTGGTGAGCTGCGTCGCGGGACGCTCCGTCTTCCTTGATGGCGGCCTGCGTTTCCTCCGCCTCGACGCGGCGACGGGAAAGAAGCTCGTCGAAGTCGTCTATGACGACAAAGACCCCGAGACCGGCGGCGACTTCCAGGACCGCCACAAGACCCTGCAAATGCCCGTCGGCCTCAATGACATCCTCTCCAGCGACGGCAAGATGATGTATCTCCGCTCGCAGAAAATCCTCCCCGACGGCAACCGCACCGAGATCGGCCCCGTGAGCGCGAACTTTGCCGAGCAGGGCGGCGCGCAGAAAGGCGACGGCCGGCATCTCTTCGCGCCGATGGGCTTCCTCGACGACTCGTGGTTCCACCGCAGCTACTGGATCTACGGGAAGAATTTCGCCGGCGGCCACGGCGGATATTTCCAGGCCGGCAAGTTCACGCCCGAGGGCCGCATCCTCGTGCATGACGACAAGAACGTCTTCGGCTACTCGCGCCTGCCGCAGTATTACAAGTGGACGACCACGATGGAGCATCAGCTCTTCTCCGCGTCGAAGGATGCGCCCGACGTGGAAATCAAGGCCCTCGCCGGGGCGGAGGGCGGCGGAAAGAATAAGCAGGGCGCAAAGAAGGCGGGAGCGAGAGCCGCTGCCAATGCGATCGTGAAATTCGACAGCGACAAACTCGACATCGGAGGCAAGCCGCTCACCGTCGAGACATGGGTGCTGCCCGATGGCCCCGACGGCGTCATCTGCCAGCATGGCGGAGCGAATATGGGCTACTCCCTCGCCTTGCAGGAAGGCCGCCCGGGCTTCTCGATCCGCGCGGAGAAAGTGACGACCACCGTGCAGGCGCAGCGTGCGCTCGACGAAGGCTGGCACCACCTCGCCGGGGTGCTCACCGCGGACAAGCGCCTCATCCTCTACGTCGATGGCCAAATCGCCGCGGAGACAAAGGCGCCCGCCATGATCCCGGCCAAGCCGAAGCAGGGCCTCACCATCGGCGCCTCTGAAGGCTCCATCGTGAGTGACTTCGGAAAGAACGCGCCCTACATCGGCTTGCTCGATAACTTCGCGATCTTCGCCCGCGCGCTCTCGACAGCCGAAATCGTCGAGCACGCAAACGGCGCGAACTTCATCCAGCGCGGACTCGACGCGCTCGTCGCCTGCACCTTCGACAACGGCGACGCCCGCGACGACGCCGGTGGCAAGCTCCTCGGCGCCGTGACCGGCGCGGAGACCGGCAAAGGCAAAATGGGAGCGGCGCTGTGGTTCAAGAAACCCGGCGGCGCGCCGTCCGTCCTCGCCGGCCATCCCGGTGTGCCCACCAAGCCCGCCGGTGCTCCGGCCAAGGGCAGCTTCGTCGAGCATCAGTGGAATGCGAAGTCGCCCGTATTCGCCCGCGCGATGGCGATGGCCAAGGACACCATCTTCGTGAGCGGCCCACCCGACATGATCGACGAGGAGTACGCCTTCGAGCGCATGGCGCAGAAGGATCCCGCAATCTTCAAGGATCTCGCCGAACAGGACGAAGCCCTCGACGGCAAAAAAGGCGGCAGCCTCCTCGCCATGAACACCGCGAAGGGCGAAGTCTCCAGCGACGTGAAACTCGACAGCCCGCCCGTGTGGGACGGCATGGCCATCGCCCAGGGCCGCCTCTATGTCGCGAGTGTGGATGGCAAGGTGACGTGCTACGGGAAGAAGTGATGACAAGAACATCGAACATTGAACATCGAACGCTGAACATCGAACGCGGATCGGGTCCGCGTCCTGCGTCGGTTCGACGTTCGACGTTCGATGTTCGATGTTCGATGTTCCTTCGCCGCTTCGCTGGAGCGGTCGCAATCGTCCTCATAGGCGCCAGCGCTCACGCCTGCTCCATCCCCGTATTCCGCTACGCGCTGGATCGCTGGCCGGCGGATCGCTTCATCCTCGAAGTCTCGCCGAATGACGCGAGCGACGAGCATGTCGCGAAGTTCCTGCGCAATTTCACCGACAGCACCCCGCTGAATCTCACGCCCGTGCGACTAAAGGAGGACGCCGCGTCGCGCCTCACCTACCCGCACGCAGATCCCGGCGCCGTCCCGGTGTGGAGTGGTTCGCTCGATGGTGCCGCACTCGCGCAGATTGCCGACTCACCCGCGCGCGCCGAGATCGTCCGTCGCACCCTTGCCGGGGAGTCCACCGTATGGGTGCTCGTCGAGTCCGGTCGCAAAGACGCCGATGATCGCGCCGCCGCGACGCTGGAAAAGCGCCTGCGTTATCTCGAGCAGGCCTCCGCGCTCCCGCCCATCGATCCGAACGATCCCACTAGCAAGCTCGGCCCCGGCCCGAAGCTCGGCGTGAAGTTTTCCCTCGTCCGCATCCGCTCGGGCGACGCCGCCGAGCAGGCCTTCGTGAAGATGCTCGCCGGGCCGAAGCCTGATCCCGCCTTGCAAAGCGGCCCGTGGTTCTCCGCCGTCTTTGGGCGCGGCCGGGCGCTCGGTGCGTGGCCGGCGGAGGGCTTTGGCGAGGAGCAGATCGACGAAGTGTGCGGCTTCCTGCTCGGCGCGTGCTCGTGCGAAGTGAAGCGCTTGAACCCTGGCTGGGATCTGCTCGTCCGCGCCGACTGGGACGCAGAACTCGCGACCGCCGAGCAGGCCCGCATCACCGCCGCGGACGC
>JBGSYE010000010.1:0-9265 GCA_041751075.1 Chthoniobacteraceae bacterium | reverse complement strand
GCGGGTAGAGCAGCGAGAGCGCCGCCTCAGCGGCCCGCCGTGCGATCCGTGCGATCCACATAGTGCAACCACGCCCAGCAGAGCGCGCCCGAGAGCCCGACCACGGCGAGCGCCCCGAGCCCGACGATGATGTCCTCGCCCAGCCACGGCAGGGTGTCGTCGATCTTGCGTTTGGTCAGTTTGCTGAATCCGAACTTTGCGAAGACGAGCCCCGCGTGCAGGCCGATCCCGAGCCACAGCGCGCGCGTCCGGACCGTGGCCCAGCCGAGGATCCAGCCGAGGAGAAAGAGCGTGGTGAAGCCCGCGCCGAGCAGCGCGGGTTCGGCGAATTTTTCAAAACACGACGGCAGCACGCGGAATCCGGTGAGCCAGTCGATCTGCTCGTCCGGGATGGTGACCCGCGGCGGCTTCACAAAGTGCAGGATGGAATAGATCGCCGAGATCCAGAAGACCGCCGTCCACTTGCCCATCGCGCGCCGGAAGATGCCGAGCATCGCGCCGCGAAAGAGCCATTCCTCGAGCACGCCGACGGTGAAGGCGGAGACGGCGATCTTTGCCAGATCGCCCCACGGCGGCTCCGCCTTCAGGCGATAGACGCCGAGGTGCAGGACCAGCGCTCCGAATGCGGCCATGCACAAAAACCCCGCCAGAAAACCGACGCCGAGGCGCGTCCAGCCGCGCGGGTCCGGCTCGATCCCGAGATCGGCGCGGCTGCGAATGCGGAGCGCGCGGATCGTCGGCCAGAGCAGTGCGACGGCCGCGATGAGCACGGCGCGATCGAAGAATTGCGGGAAGTCCGTCTCCGCCAGAAACGGCACGATGCCCCGCGCGGCGAGCCCTCTCCCGGCCCAGAAAACCCAGGGCGCCAACAGCGCGCCGAGCAGCGCGGTGCCGAGGAGGAAGAGGACGATCGAGCGGATTTCTTTCAAGAGACGAGGCGAGCCGACCGGGAGAGACGAGCCTCCGCCGGGCGGAGATGCAATGCGCGACTTCGCGATGCGCCCAGCCTTGCTGGATGTTGCGGGCGAGTGTTAGCTGCGCGGATCATGAAAACCGATGTGCTGCGCGAACTGCATGACGCTCGCCCATTTGTCCCTTTCACCCTGACGTTGGCGGATGGCCGCAAGGTCAACGTGATTCACAACGAGTTTCTTTCCATCTTCCCGAGCGGGCGGATGGCGATCGTCTTCCATGCCGACGACCGCTTCACCATCATCGACCTGCCGCTTGTGACTTCGGCGGACGTCGATCCGAAATTTCGCACCCGCCGGCCGAAAACGCGGACGAAGAAGAGCTGAGCAGGCGGCGAACCGGCGATGCGCAATCTTCACGTCTGGAAATGCCGCACTGCTGACGGCGGAAAACGCGAGGTGCGCGCGGAGAAGTTTGGCAAGAAGTGGAAGGTGCAGGCGAAGCTCGCGAGCGACGACAACTGGACGTACTACGATCCGCCGTTGCTCGAAGATCTCGTGGAGCTGCGTGATGTGCTGTGGCGGAAATATCAGCGCAAGCATCTCGCGTGGGAGGATGTGGCGGCGGTGGAAAAGCTGATCCTCGATCGCGGCGGGACGTGGGGGGAGCAGGCTGAAGAGGAAAGTGAGCAGTAGTCATTGGCCAGGCTTGGCGTTCGTGCTTACGCTTTCCGGCATGAAAATTCCTTCCTTCTTTCTCCTGCTCGCGTTCGCCGCGCAGCCCGTCTCGGCGGCGATCAAAACTGAAGTCGTCGAATACAAGGACGGCGACACGACCCTCGAAGGCTTCGTCGCTTACGATGATGCGATCACCACTCCACAGCCGGGCGTGCTCGTGATCCACGACTGGACCGGACTCCAGGATTACACGAAGCGCCGCACCACGATGCTCGCGGAGCTCGGCTACATCGCCTTTGCCGCGGACATCTACGGAAAGGGCGTGCGTCCCACCGACCCGCAGCAGTGCGCGATTCAGGCCGGCACTTACAAGAAAGACCTCCCGCTGCTGCGCCGTCGAGTGACGCTCGGCTACGATCAACTGCTGAAGCGCCCCCGAGTCGATGCACAGCGGACCGCGGCCATCGGCTACTGCTTTGGCGGCACCAGCGTGCTGGAGCTGGCGCGCAGTGGAGCCCCGGCGAAGGGCGTGGTGAGCTTCCACGGCGGACTCGGCACGACCATGCCGGCGGAGCGTGGTGCGGTGAAAGCGAAGATCCTCGTGTGTCACGGCGCCGATGATCCGTTCGTGAAACCCCCAGAGCAGGCCGCCTTCAAGGAAGAGATGGCGAAGGCCAAGGTGGACTACGAATTCATCGAGTATCCCGGTGCGGTCCACAGCTTCACCAAACCCGAGGCCGGCAACGACAAGGCCAGCGGGAATGCCTACGACGAAGCTGCGGACAAGAAATCGTGGCAGGACATGAAGGATTTCCTGGCGAAGATTTTCGCGAAGTAGAGCCTTTGATGTAGCGCCGCCGTCCTCGTGTGGATCGCTCCCGGCTAGCTCGCTCGCGTGAACTTCGCGGCGAAGGCGCCGTCCACGGCATCGGCGAAGGGCAGAGTGCGGCGACTTTCGAGAAAGCGCAGGCCTGGGACTTCGATGAGCACGCGTTCGACGACTGCCTCATTTTCCTCCGGTTCCAGGCTGCAGGTACTATAGACGAGCGCACCGCCGGGCCGGAGCAGCGCGGCGGCGCGACGGAGCAGGGCGAGCTGCTGCGCGGGCATGCGGAGGAAATCCTCCTCGGTAAGCCGCCACCGGACATCCACGCGGCGGCGGATGACGCCGGTATTGCTGCACGGGGCATCGACGAGGATGCGGTCGAAGTCCGTGAGGCCGGCGGGCGGCTCGGCGGTCATGCAATCGTGGACGAGCGTGCGGGCATTGCGCACGCCGAGGCGGCGGAGATTTTCGCGCAGGCGTTCGGCACGGCTTTCGTAGAGGTCGCACGCGACGAGACGGCCTTCATTTTCCATGAGCGCGGCGAGATACGTGGTCTTGCCGCCGGGCGCAGCGCACGTGTCGAGCACGAGCTCACCGGGCTGCGGAGCGAGCAGGTCGCAGGCGAGGAGAGTGCTGGGATCCTGCACGTAGCAAAGCCCCTCGGCGAGCCACGAGGCGGGGAGGTGCTTCACGCGGAGTGCCAGCCGGTGGGCCGGGCTCGGATCGGCGGCCGGTGTCGCGCGCAGCAGCTCGCCGCGTGTGACTTTCAGGGTATTGGCGCGGGCGAAGACTTCGGCGGGGGTGTTGTTCCAGGCCAGCAGACGATGCATCGCTTCGGCTCCAAACTGCGCCTCCCAGCGTCTGACCAGGAATTCCGGATGCGACTCCGCGACGGCCGGACCCGCGGCGGTGAGGGCTGCGGCAAGCGCTTCCTTTTCGCGCAGCGCGCGGCGTAGGATCGCATTGACGAGGCCGCGGGCGCGGTCCGCGAGGTTTACGGTTTCATTCACCGCGGCGTAGTCCGCGGTGCGGAGGTGGAAAATCTGGTAGAGGCCGAGGCGGAGGATCTGGCGCGTCTGGAGGTCGATGTGGCCCCCGCGCAGCTTGCCGATCAGGAAATCCAGTCCGCTGAGATTGCGCAGCACGCCGAAGAATGTCTCCATGAAGAAGCCGCGATCGAGCGGTGGCAGGGGCTCGCGTTCCAGCGCGGTGTGGAGGATCTCGTCCGAGAAGGTGCGCCCCTTTTCCCACTCGAGGAGGGCGCGGATGCAGCAGCGGCGGGGGTTGGCGGGCACGGGCGGGGAAAATTTTCAGAAACCAAATTCCAAACTCCAACGAAGCTCCAGGCTTCAAAGAGAGAGGAATCTCGAGCGGGATCGCCGGGGCGCGAGTTTTGTGCGGCGCGCTCCGCGCCGGTCACCACTGCCGCGGATCGAGCATTTGCTCGGGTCCGCCCGCGCGGCGGCGCACTTCGGCCTGCTTCAGTTTCCGGCGCGTGGAGCGATGGCGATCGCCGGTCTTCGCTTTGACGAAGAGAAATGTGACGAGGACGATCAGCACCACCGGGACGACGATCAGAGCGAGCCCGCGCGCCTGGTTCCTGACGATCGAGCGCCTCTGTTCCTGGAGTCGGAAATTCCGTTCCCTCTCATAGCGCTCCGAGCCGCCTTCCGTGAATTGACTCTGCTCGACCGCCGGTCGCTCTGGAGAAGAGGGAGGCGCTTCGAGGCTGATCGCTGCCAACGCGGCGGTGGGCAGCGAGAGGGCGCAGAGGAGCGCGTAGAGGGGAACGGCGAAACGCATACCCTGACGATGGGACAGCGCTGCGGCCTTGGCAACCCTCCTGGAGGTTGCGAATAGCGGCTGGAAAGCGGCTCCTCCAGGTTATCGAGCGCGCGAATCGCCGCCGGCGCGCCGGTGTGCGCTGCGGAATCGCCCGCCCGCGCAAACCCCGAAGAGGGCCAGGCCGAATCCCAGCGTCGCAGGCTCCGGGATCGGCGAGATATTGTCCTGAGCGACGATCAACCCATCGCGCACCTGATAGAGGAAACGGCCATTCATTCCGATATTGCTGCTGTAGATCAGGCCAGTCGTCGTGTTGGAGTCGAGAAACGAACCCGCGACGCCCGATCCGGTCATCTCAAAGGCGGAGAGAGCGGGGGCATTGGCGTAGCCGATGCCGGCGCTGGTGCCGCCGAGCCCGTTCACTCCTCCGCTGCCGTCGCCAGTCTCCCATTGGATGCGGTCGTAGTTGAATTCGATGTCGAAATTTCCGGCGCCCGTGTCCGGCCGGTTGACGAGCACGAGTTGGAAGCTGTTCAGCTTATCGGCCTTCGAGTTGTAGTAGCCGACATCCTTCCAAGTGACGCCGAACGCTTCATACCCGTCCACGAAGCCCGAGCCGTAAGCTGCGATGCCGGACGCGGCGTTGCGAGTATCCACATCGGCAAAGAAGGGGGCGATGATCGCGCGATTCAGGCTGCCGATGCCAAAGGGCGTGAACGCGGAGAGGGGGGAGTCGAAGGTGACGTTGCCGTTGTTGTTCACGAAAAGCTTGCTGTAGCTGGTGCCGCCGAAATGGATGGGATTGGAAAAGCCCAGCGGACGCGAGGCGGAGGACGAGTCGTCGTTGCGACCCATCGACGCCGCATCGAATCCCGGACGGACTACGCCTGCATGGCTCGTGAGGGCGAGGCCGGTGGCGGCGAGGGCGGCAAGCAGTGCGCGTTTCATGAAGTTCTGTTTCCTGTCGGCGTGATGTTTCGGATTTGGGTGGCGTCCTCCTCTCGGCCTTCACTTTTGCCCCCCAGATGCGCCGCATTTATAGCGAAAGTGATCCGAATGGAACACCGCTTTCTGTGCTGAATAGTCTGTAGGACGGACGTCGATAGATGGCAGGCGTCCCGAGCACCGTAGTGGTTCCTTGCGTCGGTTAGAAGTTTTGCTGTTCGCCGCGAGCGCCGCTGTTTAAGCACAGCCGCATGCGGCTTTTCATCCCCACCGAGACCGAATCGCGTGAAACGCGGTCCGCGATGACTCCGGCGGCGGTGGCGAAGCTCGTGAAGCTGGGCGCGGAAATCGAGATCGAAGCCGGGCTGGGGCGGGGGATGCGCGTCGCCGACGGGGATTACGCGGCGGCGGGTGCGAGGGTGTGCGACCGCCGATCGGACGCGCTGGCCGAGGCGGATGCCGTCCTGCGCGTCCGGAAGCCGCCGATGGAGGAGGTCGCCCGGATGAAACGCGGGTGCCTGCACCTCAGCTTTCTGGATCCATTCCGCGAGCCCGATCTGGTGCAGGCGCTCGCGGCAGCCGGGGTGAGCGCGATCTCCATGGACCTCATCCCGCGCTCGACCGTGGCGCAGAAGATGGACGCGCTCAGCTCGCAGGCAAATCTCGCCGGTTACGTGGCCGTGATGCTGGCCGCGAACCGGCTGGATCGCATCCTGCCGATGATGACCACCCCCTCCGGGACGATCCCTCCGGCCAAGGTCTTCGTGATCGGCGCGGGCGTCGCGGGTCTCCAGGCCATCGCCACCGCGCGCCGTCTCGGGGCGGTGGTCGAGGCCTTCGACACCCGTCCGGCGGTCGAGGAGCAGGTAAAGTCGCTCGGGGCGCGCTTTGTGAAGGTGGATTTGGGGGAGATCGGGCAGACCGCTCAGGGCTATGCGCGCGAGCTGACGCCGGAACAGCTCGCACTGCAGCGCGAGGCCATGGCGCGCAGCTGCGCCCAGGCCGACGTCGTCATCACCACCGCGCAGGTCTTTGGAAAAAAAGCGCCGGTCATCGTCACCCACGCGATCCTCGAGCGGATGAAACCGGGCAGCCTCATCGTCGATCTCGCCGTCGAGAGCGGCGGAAATGTCGAGGGATCGCGGATCGACGAAGAGGTGGAAGTGAACGGAGTCCGCGTGCTCGGGCACGCGAATCTGCCCGGTCGCGTCCCGCGTGCGGCGAGCGAGATGTATGCGAACAATCTCGTGAACTTCGTCGCGCACTTCTGGGATGCGGAGCAGCGGAGCTTCCGCCTCGATCCCGAGGCGGCGATCCTCAAGGATTGCCTCGTCACGCACGGAGGCACGGTGCTGCGTCAATGAAAGCACGAAGCTCGAAATCCGAAATCCGCAACAAATCCGAAAGGATGGAAAATCGGAAAAACGAACAAGCCCGCCGGCGTGCGATCGCGTCCCCTTTCTCGATTTCCATCCTTTTGAATTCGGTTCGGATTTCGGATTTCGGATTTCAAGTTTTCCCCGCATGACCCCCGACCAAATCCTCCCCGCCCTCTACGTCTTCGCGCTCGCCGCGTTCCTCGGCTACCTCGTCATTTCGCGCGTGCCGACGCTGCTGCACACGCCGCTGATGTCGGCCACCAACGCCATCTCCGGCATCTCGCTGGTCGGCTCGCTGGTCACGGCGGGTGGCGACTACGGGGCGCTCAGCACTTTCCTTGGCTTCATCGCGGTGACTTGCGCGACGATCAATGTCGTCGGCGGATTCTGGATCACCGAGCGGATGCTGAAGTTCTTCCGCAAACGCGGCGCGCCAAAGGAATAGGAGCCCTCATGTCGCGCCACTTCGCAGAGTTCAGCTACCTGCTCGCCTCCATCCTTTTTGTCTTCGGACTCAAAGGGCTGAGCCATCCCGACACGGCACGGCGCGGGATGCATCTCGCCGAATTTGGGATGCTCATGGCGATTATCGGGACGCTCCTGCATCGCGAGATCGTCAGCTACACCTGGATCATCGCCGGGCTGCTCCTCGGCGGCTCCATCGGCGGGTTCATGTCCGTGCGCGTGCCGATGACCGCGCTTCCCCAATGGACGGCGCTCTCGCATGCCTTCGGAGCGCTGGCCGCGGCGCTCGTCGGCATCTCGGAATATTACCGCCACGGAAATGAAGTGGGGCTCTTCAAGGTCTCGGCGCTGGGCATGGAGGTGCTGCTCGGCGGCCTCACCACGACCGGCAGCGTCATCGCGGCGGCGAAGCTGCACGATCTCCTGCCCGGCGCGCCGTTCACCTTCCGCAACCAGAAGCTCTTCAATTTTGCGCTGCTCGGCGTGACTGTGGTCGCCTTCCTCTGGCTGCTCGTGACGCCGTCGGCAGCCGGCGCCTTTTACCTCATGGCGCTGCTATCTGGCGTGGTCGGCGTGATGATGGTGCTGCCGATCGGCACCGCGGACATGCCGGTCGTGATGTCGCTGCTGAATAGCTACGCCGGCCTCGCCGCCACAGCCACGGGGTTCGCCCTCGGCAACTATGTGCTCATCATCGCCGGCACGCTCAACGGCTTCTCCGGCTTCCTCCTCTCGGTGCTGATGTGCCGCGCGATGAACCGCTCGATCTGGAACGTGCTTTTCGGCGCCGTCGGCACTCCGGCGGCGACCAGCGCGACGGCGCAGGGTGGGGAAATGCGCGAGATGCATATCGACGATCTCGCCACGCAGCTCGCGTATGCGCGCCAGGTCGTCTTCGTCCCCGGCTACGGCATGGCCACGGCGCAGGCGCAGCATGTCGTAAAGGAACTCGCTGAGTGTCTGGAAACGCGCAGCGTGACGGTGAAATACGCGATCCACCCCGTGGCCGGCCGCATGCCCGGCCACATGAATGTGCTCCTCGCCGAAGCCGACGTGCCGTACTCGCAGCTCTACGAACTCGAACAGATCAACGCCGACTTCCCGAACACCGACGTGGCCATGGTGATCGGCGCGAATGACGTGGTGAACCCCGACGCGCGCGACAACCCGCAGAGCCCCATCGCCGGCATGCCCATCCTCGAAGTCGATCGCGCCAAGCTCGCCGTGGTCCTCAAGCGCGGGAAAGGCCGCGGCTTCTCCGGCATCGAAAACCCGCTCTTCTTCAAGCCGAACACCGCGATGCTCTACGGCGACGCCAAGGAGTCGCTGCTGCGGCTGGTGCAGGCCGTCCGCGAGACGTGAACGGAGCTCCTCAGCGCACGTCTTCGATCCAGCTCGCGTATTCGTAGCGCTCGGTCGGCCCGATTTTCAGGTCGCCGAGGTCTTCGTCGTAGTGAAAGCCAGCGGTGCCGCTGATCGTCGCGGCGCGGGCGATGGCCGCGCCGCAGTAGGTGCCGGTACCATTGATCGTCAGATCGAAGTCGGGGGCATCGACCACGCCGATGAAGTCGCCTGTGCCGCCAATGGTGAAATCGCGCGTGCCGCTGGGCGGATCGATGCCAAAGATCTGGAGGAAGCGCGCGCGGCCATTTTGATTTGCGATGCCGCCGCCGAGGATGGTCACGTCGCCTTCACAATAGATGGCCACATGCACGCCGGGCTGCTGCCGGATGAAGCCGGAGCCGGTGATGCTGAGCGCGCCGGTGATCCAGATATTCACGTAGCTCGCCTGCCCCGGCGTGTGCGGCGCGAGGATCAGCGGATTGCTCGCGGAGTTGAGGCTCAGCGCGCTGATCTTGTAGTTCTGCGCCGAGCCGGAGGGCCCGCCCGGCAGCGTCATTCCGCCGGGCGGATCGTTGATCGAGTTCGGCGTGACATTGATGATGCCCCAGACCGGCGTGACGACCGGCGGGATGGCGGTCGAGAAATTGTCGAAGACCGGCCCGATCACGCCGCCAGTGTCCTGGATGGAGCCGCCGTTGCAGTAGGCGCTGCCGCGCACTTCACAGTGGTTGAAGTCGGACATCGTGCCGTTCGCGTTCGAGGCCACGTCGGCGCGGTCCTGGCGCTTGGTGGGGTCGTAGAGGCCCGAGGTGGATTTATTCGCGTCGGTCGAGTCGAAGCTGTCGATCGCGGCGGTGCCGTCGAGCGTGATCGAGCTGCGCACGGCGAGCGCGCGGGTGAGCATCCGGGCATTCATCGCGCCGGCGACCACC
>JBGSYE010000009.1:0-4137 GCA_041751075.1 Chthoniobacteraceae bacterium | reverse complement strand
GCGATCATTTCTGAGAAGACGGGAATCAAGTTTCCGCGCCTGGCCAGCTCGCGGAACTCAGCGAGCGAAGGTTGCAGATGGGTCGGCATGTCAGGTCGCGTAAGTTTTCTCCGGATCGAAAACGCGCTCCTCGGTCGTCTCGATCGCACTGCCATCCGCCGTGAAGGCCGTGAAGAAGCAGCTCTGGTAGCCGGTGTGGCACGCGCCGCCGATCTGCTCGACTTCAAAGAGCAGGGTATCCGTGTCGCAATCCACGGCCCAGCGCACCACCTTCTGCGTGTGGCCGCTGGTCTCACCCTTGATCCAGAATTTCTGCCGCGACCGGCTCCAGTAGTTCATGAAACCCGTCTCGAGCGTGGCCTTGAGCGCGGCCTCATTCATCCACGCCATCATCAGGACACGATGAGTCGCGGCATCCTGGACGATCGCGGGGATGAGGCCGTCGGCGTTGGAGTTGAGAGTCGGGAGAGTCATGGCGACGAGTGGATGAAAAGAAAAAGCCCGACGATTCGGAAGGGAATCATCGGGCAAAGGATCGGCGTCCGGCGGTTGCCGGATGGCGACGACCGGGCCGCGCCGGAGCGCGGACCCGAGCCCGTCTAGGGGAGCCACCAGTGGAGCGAAAGTTTCACGAGCGCGTATTTAGGCGGGGGGGGTGAGGAGCGCAAGACGAGATATTCCAAGTTCCAAGAACCAGATTCCAAGTAAGGGCCAGGATTCAAGGGAGGAAATTTCAAGCGGGGATTCGACGGCCGGCGCGCCCGGGTGATGTAGCGCGCTTCTTTGAAATTTTCCGTCCCTAGAATTTGAGCCTTACTTGGAATTTGGCTCTTGGCTCTTGGAATTTCCGCCCCAGCGGCCCGGCACGGCATTAGCTATCTCCGCCACGAGAGCCGCGCCCATGAATTCCTCTCCACCGACGATTACGTCCGAAGAACAAGAGCAAATCCTGCAGACCATCGAGATGTTCGAGGTCATCACGCAGGCCAACCCCAAGGACACCCAGTCGCTGGAAATCCTCAAGGAGGCTTATCAGCGTGTCGGCAAGGACGCCGATTCGCTCAAGACGGCGCGGCAGCTCGCCGATGTGTATGTCGAGCAGGGGCAATACTCCGCTGCGATGCTCGAATACGAGGCGCTACTGCAACGCCAGCCGGGCCAGCCCGAAGTGGTCGCCGCTCTGGCGGAAGTCGAGGAAAAGCTCGCCAAGAGCGGGCAGCTCCGCGGCGCGGCGGCGGGTTCGCATGGAGGCGGCATCGACTTCGACCTCCAGGGTGCCGCCGATTCCGGCAGCCTCATCACCACGGAGCAGACGCTGCGTGTCTCTGGCAACGGGGCGGGCAATGAAGCGCTCGCCAGCGCCATCGCCGCCAAGCTCGCCGGAAGATCCGACGGCAACGACGCGCTTGCCCGATTCCTCATCCAGCACAAGCTCGTCGCCGATGAGGTGGTCACCTCCGCTCTGGAGCGCATCGAGAGCAAGAATCGCAGCCTCAAGCCCAACACCATCGCGGGTTCACTGATCGACGAAGTCTGCCGCCGCGGATCGGTGGAACTTGACGCGCTGCTGGGCGGCATCCTCGACCGAGCCAAATTCGCCTATATCCCGCTGGAATTTTACGACGTGGATCGCTCGGTGGTGAAGCTGCTGCCCGAGCAGCTCACGCTCGGCCGGCTGATCGTGCCCTTCGATGTCATCAGCCGCACGATGATGATCGCGGTGGCGAATCCCTTCGACGCGCTGGGCAAGGAGGCCGCGCAGCAACTCCTCGATTACAATGTGCAATGGCACATCGCCCAGCCGCAGGCGATCTACCAGGTGCTCGCGGAGGTCTATCGAATCACCCTATGAGCATAAAGTCTTTCGGCGAACGCATCGCCGACGTCCTCATCGAAGATGGCCTCCTGCTGCAGGCGCAGCTCGACGAGGCCATGGGCATCCAGAAGCAGCAGGGCGGACGGCTGCTCAAGCTGCTGGTGGACAAACAATATGTCACCGAGCAGGACATGATGATCTCGATGGGCCGCTGTCTCGACACGCCGCCCATCAATCTCTCCAAAGTCCGCGTGCCCGAGGATGTGCAGGCGCTCGTGCCGAAGGACATGGCCCGCCAGTACAAGCTCGCTCCGGTGTGCAAGCTCGGGAACAAGCTCTTCGTGGCGATGGCCGATCCGTTGAACGTGCTCGCGCTGGACGATCTCCGCCAGCGCACCAAGCTCGAGATCGTCTCGATGATCACCACCGAGCGCAGCGTCACCGAGGCGCTGAGCGGGGTCGGTGGATCGAGCGTGCAGATGGATCAGGTGATGAAGGACGCCGCGCAAATGGGCGACGATCTCGAGGAGGTGAAGGAGAAGCGCGAAGACATCGACCTCGACCGCCTCGCGGTGCAGAGCGAGGACGCGCCCGTGGTGAAGATCGTGAATCTGATCCTGGTGCAGGCGCTCAAGGAGAAGGCGTCGGACATTCACATCGAGCCTTTCGAAAAGCAGCTCAAGCTGCGCTACCGCGTGGATGGCAATCTCATCGAAGCCAGTTCGCCGCCCAAGGCGCTGCAACTCCCGATCGCCTCGCGCATCAAGATTCTCGCGGGCCTCGACATCGCCGAGCGCCGCCTGCCGCAAGACGGGCGCTTCCGCATCCGGGTCTCCGGCAAGGAAGTGGATCTGCGCATCTCGATGCTCCCCACCACGTATGGCGAGAAGATCGTCATCCGCATCCTCGACAAAGGCGCGCTCTCGTCGTCGGTCGCCCAGCTCGGGCTCGACGAGTACACGCTCGGCACGTTCAAGAAAGCGATCGACGCTCCGCATGGGATGATCCTCGTCACGGGCCCGACCGTATCAGGCAAGACGACCACGCTCTACTCTGTGCTCGCGGAGCTCAACAGCCCCGAGTACAACATCGTCACCGTCGAAGACCCGATCGAGTATCAGCTCTCCGGCGTGAATCAGGTCGCGGTGAAGACCGACATCGGCCTCACCTTTGCCGAGGCCCTGCGCTCGATCCTCCGTCAGGATCCGGACATCTGCATGATCGGTGAGATTCGCGACAACGAGACCGCCGACATCGCGGTGAAGGCCGCGCTCACCGGCCACCAGGTGCTCTCCACTTTGCACACGAATGACGCCGCCGGGGCCATCGCGCGACTCGACGACATGGGCATCGAGCCGTTCCTCATTTCCTCCTCGGTGCTGCTCACCTGCGCGCAACGCCTGCTCCGCCGCGTCTGTCCGAATTGCAAAGAGGAGATGATCCCCGAGCCCGAGCTGTTGCAAAAGCTGGGCATCGAGGACGACGGCGCCGTTTTCTACCGCGGCGCGGGCTGCGACCGCTGCAAGCGCCGCGGTTACGTCGGTCGCTGCGCGGTACTCGAGGTGCTGCCCGTTTCCGAAGCCATCCGGCGTCTGATCATCAAGCGCGCGTCTGCCGCGGTGATCAAAAACCAGGCGATCAGCGAAGGCATGAAGAGCCTGCGGATGGCCGGCATTGACAAAGCGCGCGAGGGAATCACAACGTTGGAGGAAGTTCTGCGGACGACCGCGGAAGACCACTGACGCCCGCATGGGACTATTCGACCTCTTTTTCAAATCCCGGTCCGACAAGGCCGGGAAAAGGGGGGTCGAAAATGGCGGGGATGTCGGGGCTGAGTCGTCGCCTGATTCTGCGGCCTTTTTGGTGCCGCGGGAGCGTGCTCCGCTCCTGCCGGCGGCACCGCGCCATGCGCCTGCCGAGTCTCCGAGTCGCGGGCTGCGGTCATCGTCAGGTACACGGCAGATCGTGGTGACGCTCGGCGACGTGATCGGACGCCTCCCGCAAGAGTTTTTGAGCGATGGTGCTCACGATTTGCGGCGGGAGTTGCGCTTCGGGACGGATGAGTTTCTCGCCGACATCCCGCGCGGGCGTGTGACGGTCGCCCTTTCGAATATCGCCGCGCAGTGCCCGGATGTTTTTCGCGCTCCCATCACAGATGACGATGATAGGGAGGTACGTCTTCCACTTCAGAAAGTGCTCGATCAACTCGTCGGGCCGGAGCATGGGCAGCTTCGCAGCGAGGCTGCGGTGGCGACGGATCCCAAGCCGGCAGCAGCGCTCCCGGCTCCATCGGAGCGTGCGATCGCGGACGTCGCGGAAGC
>JBGSYE010000008.1:0-5250 GCA_041751075.1 Chthoniobacteraceae bacterium | reverse complement strand
CCGGTGCGGACGAGGATGGGCTGCACGCCGGCGCGGTCGCCGGCTTCGAGATCGCCGGAGCGGTCGCCGACGATCCACGAGCGCCGGAGGTCGAGATCGAGATCGCGCGCGGCTTCGAGCAACATGCCTGGACCCGGCTTCCTGCGCTCCGTCGCCGCATCGGGATGATCCGCGCAGAAGTAGGTTGCGTCGATGAGCCCCGGGCCGAGCAGTTCGAGGAAGCGCGCGTGGACGGCACGGTATTGCTCGACGGTGAAGAAGCCGCGGCCGATGCCGCTCTGGTTGGTGACGATCACCGTGCGAAAGCCGCGCGCCTTGAGGCTGGCCAGCGCCTCCGGTACGCCGGGAAACGGGCGCACCTTCGCCGGGTCGCTCGTGTAGCCGTCGTCATCCATGAGCGTGCCGTCGCGATCGAGAAAAACAGCGGGTGTGGACATGGGGAATGACGAACGGCGAATGACGAATGACGAGTGCAGCTTGCACGGGGCGTTGCACAGCGACACGCACTTCTTCCTTCGTTCATCATTTGTCATTCGTCATTCTCCCGCCATGCCTTCCCGCCGCACCTTTGCGCGCTGTCTGCTCGTGCACTCGCACTTCTTATGAAAACTAAACGAAATGTCATCGATAGCGCCCGGCTTGGAGTCTTGGGGAGCGCGTCCGTCTCGGACGCTGGTTTCGGCGTCTCGCCGGAACGAACTTTCCCGCGGCGTCGCCCGTGGACAAGCGCTCCGCGCCACGAAGACCGTCCGGTCCGTCGCGGCGGGACACCCCGACCAGCGCCCGAGACGGGCACGCTTCCCGGACGGTTGACGCTCATCGGCTCGGTAATCGTATTCCTCTTCAGCTCTGGCTTGGCGCGCGCCGCAGATGTCCAGACCCTGGGTGCAGTCGGCGACGGAAAAGCCGACGACACTGCGGCGCTCCAAAAAGCCGCAGACGCCGGCGGTGCGATCCATTTTCCCCGCGGCACTTACCGCCTGACAAAGACGGTGGTCATCACGCTGGATGAGGCTGGCTTCACGTCGCTGATCGCCGACGGCACCGCGCGCATCGTCATGGCGGGGGCCGGGCCGGCGTTTCGCTTCGTGGGGACGCACGGTGGAAGTGCGGCGCCTTCCACGCTGAAGCCGGAGATCACTGCCCGCCAGCGGATGCCGATGGTCGATGGGCTGGAGATCACCGGCGATCACGCGGAGGCGGATGGCATCGAGGCGGACGGCACGATGCAACTCACCATCACGCGCGTACGGCTGAACGGGCTGCGGCACGGCATCCACCTCGTGAATCGCAACCGCAACGTCCTCATCGCCGAGTGCCACATCTATCACAACACGGGCATCGGCGTTTTCTACGACGCGGTGAATCTCCACCAGTCGAATATTACCGGGTGCCACATCAGCTACTGCGCGGGCGGCGGCGTGGTCTCGCGGGCCGGCGAGGTGCGCAATGTCCACATCACCGGTTGCGACATCGAGAGCAACATGACGCCGGACGCGCCGGAGACGGCAAACGTGGTGCTGGATTCGCGCGGGGGCTCGATCGCCGAGGTCGCGATCACCGGCTGCACCATCCAGCACAACAGCCTCTCGCCCGGCTCCGCAAATATCCGCATCCTCGGCCCCGGAGCGGATCGCGCCACGAGCCGCATGGAGCACAAAAACCCGCGCTGGGGCCATGTGACGATCACCGGCAATGTCTTCAGCGACGTGCGGGTGAACATTCACATCCAGCAGGCGCGCGGCGTCGTCATCACGGGCAACACCTTCTGGGAAGGTTTCGACCGCGATCTCGTGGTCGAGGAGAGCGAGAACATCGTCGTCGGGGAAAATAACTTCGAGCGCAACCCTGGCTACGAGCTTTGGCAGAAGGAACGCCCGAAGCAGGGCGTGCTCTTTCGCGATTCCGCGGACTGCACGCTGAATGGCCTGCACATCCTCGGAGTGCGCGAACATCCCGCCGCCATCGTGCTCGAAAACTGCCGCCGAATGCATGTCGCCAACTGCACGATCCTCGACTCGGATCACGCCGGCGTGTTGCTCCGCAACGTGCGGGACAGCTTTATCCACGGCTGCTTCATCCGCGACGATCGCGCGGAGAAGCCGGCCTTCGAGCGGATGATCGACGAAGGTGGCGAGAGGAATCGGATCGAGCCGTAGAGCGAGTGTGCCGCTAAGGCCACTCGCTATCTGTGCGCGGATAGCGAGTGGCGTTGAAGGCACACTCGCTCTACACCGCGAGAAAATTTCGCAGCAGCGATTTACCTTCGACGGTGAGGATCGACTCTGGATGGAATTGCACGCCGTGGATCGGAAACTGGCGGTGCCGCAGCCCCATCACTTCCTTTTCCGTCGTCTCCGCAGTGATCTCCAGCGCCGCGGGGAAGGTGCCCCGCTTCACGAGGAGTGAGTGATAGCGCGTGGCCTCGAAAGGATTCGGCAGACCCGCGAAGACTCCTTTGCCGTCATGATGGATCGGCGAAGTCTTGCCGTGCATGAGCCGATCCGCGCGCACGACTTCGCCCCCGAAAACCTGCCCCATGCACTGATGTCCGAGGCAGACGCCGAGGATGGGCGTGCGCTCGCCAAAGGTGCGGATCACCTCGCACGAGATCCCGGCTTCGTTTGGCGTGCAGGGTCCGGGAGAAATGACGATGCGCTCCGGCTTGAGTGCGGCGATCTCCGGTACAGTGATCTCGTCATTGCGCTTCACGATGATGTCTGCGCCCAGTTCGCCGAAGTACTGGACGAGGTTGTATGTGAAGGAGTCGTAGTTATCGAGAACGAGGAGCATCGGCGAGATACACACGGCCTACGAACGCCGCTTGCGTCCATTCGGCTTCTTCACCGGAGTGTGGTCGATTTCCTCGACCGCACCCGCATCGACCACATGGGCATGCCCTTTCACATCCCAGACCACGAGCAACCCGCCGACCGGTGGTACATGCATGAACTCGGGATGTTCGACCGTCAGCGCGCGCCCGCTGGATAGGCGCAGCGTGAACGGCATGAACGGTGAAGCCCGGTGGTGTTCGCGGATTTCGTCGGGAGTCATAGCTGTACCGTAGTGGCAGAAATGCAGATTCTAAATCCTAATTGCTACATGCATTCGCCCGGGCGATGGCCGACATCATGCCCATGGCCTTATTCACCGTCTCCTGATACTCGCCCTCAGGTGTGGAGTCGGCGACCACGCCGGCCCCAGCCTGCACGTAGGCTTTGCCCCCTTTGAGCACCACAGTGCGCAGGGCGATGCAGGAGTCGGTGTTGCCGTCGAAGCCGAAGTAACCGACGGCGCCACTATACACGCCGCGTTTGTTTTTTTCGCAGCCGTTGATGATTTGCAGGGCGCGCACTTTTGGGCTGCCGCTCACGGTGCCAGCGGGGAAGGTGGCTCGCATCACGTCGTAGGCCGTCCGGTCGGGGCGGAGGCGGCCTTCCACGTTTGAGACGATGTGCATGACGTGGCTGTACTTCTCGATGCTCATGAAGTCGGTAACTTTCACCGAGCCGAACTCGCTCGCCCGCCCCACGTCGTTGCGGGCGAGATCGACGAGCATCAGGTGTTCGGCGCGTTCCTTGGGATCGGCGAGCAGCTTTTCGGCGTTCGCGTCATCCTCGGCGGGTGTGGCGCCACGCCGGCGCGTCCCGGCGATGGGGCGGATTTCGATCCGGCGATCGATCGCGCGGACGTGGACTTCGGGGCTGGAGCCGACGAGCGCAAACTCGCCCCCGCACTTCATGCAGAACATGTAGGGCGATGGATTCACGAAGCGCAGGGTGCGGTAGAGCGTGAGCGGGTCGCCGGTGTAGTCGGCCTCGAAACGCTGCGACGGCACGAATTGGAAGATGTCTCCCGCGCGGATGAGCTCCTGGCCGTCCGCGACCATGCGCATGTATTCCTCGCGCGTGGTGTTGCCGATGGGCGCGGCGACTTCCGGCGCGGCGGTGATGGGGAGCATCGGGAGACACGCGGGTTCGTCGAGCTTTGCGACGGTGCGCGCGATGGAGTCGGCGGCGCGCTGGTAGGCGGCATCGGGATCGCCTTCGATATAAGCATTGGCGACGATGCGGAGGCGCCGCGTGCGATGATCGAAGATGAGCAGCGTCTCGGTGATGGTGAAGAGGCTCTCCGGCAGGCCGAGATCGTCGGGCGGAGAAGGCGCCACGGTAGGCTCGAAGAAGCGGACGAGATCGTAGCCGAGGTAACCGACGGCCCCGCCGGCAAAGCGCGCGTCGGCGAGCGCAGGCGAGGGGACGTAACGGTAGCGCTGCATGAGCGCTTCGAGATCGGCGAGCGGATCGCTCTGCGTCCGAAATTCCCGGGCTACTCCGTCCTCGACGATGCGAATGGTCGTGCCGCGGCTCTCGAAGACGATCTTTTGATCCACTCCGACGAAGGAGTAACGCCCCGCCTGGTCGTGCTTTTCCACGGACTCGAAAAGGAACGCATGGCTGCTCCCGGCGGCGAGCTTGTGGAAGGCGGACACGGGCGACTCCGCATCGGCGATCATTTCTGAGAAGACGGGAATCAAGTTTCCGCGCCTGGCCAGCTCGCGGAACTCAGCGAGCGAAGGTTGCAGATGGGTCGGCATGTCAGGTCGCGTAAGTTTTCTCCGGATCGAAAACGCGCTCCTCGGTCGTCTTGATCGCACTGCCATCCGCCGTGAAGGCCGTGAAGAAGCAGCTCTGGTAGCCGGTGTGGCACGCGCCGCCGATCTGCTGGACTTCAAAGAGCAGGGTATCCGTGTCGCAATCCACGGCCCAGCGCACCACCTTCTGCGTGTGGCCGCTGGTCTCACCCTTGATCCAGAATTTCTGCCGCGACCGGCTCCAGTAGTTCATGAAACCTGTATCGAGCGTGGCCTTGAGCGCAGCCTCATTCATCCACGCCATCATCAGGACACGATGAGTCGCGGCATCCTGGACGATCGCGGGGATGAGGCCGTCGGCGTTGTATTTGAGAGTCGGGAGAGTCATGGCGAGGAGTGGGAAAGAAAAAGCCCGACGATTCGGAAGGGAATCATCGGGCAAAGGATCGGCGTCCGGCGGCTGCCGTATGGCGACGACCGGGCCGCGCCGGAGCGCGGACCCGAGCCCGTCTAGGGGAGCCACCAGTGGAGCGAAAGTTTCACGAGCGCGTATTTAGGCAGGGGGGGTGAGGAGCGCAAGACGAGATATTCCAAGTTCCAAGAACCAGATTCCAAGTAAGGGCCAGGATTCAAGGGAGGAAATTTCAAGCGGGGATTCG
>JBGSYE010000007.1:0-10415 GCA_041751075.1 Chthoniobacteraceae bacterium | reverse complement strand
ACAACAACGCGGTGTGCGGACCGACGCGGGCTTCGCTGCTCACGGGGCTCTATGCGCAGCAGATCGGACACACGGGCCGGGCGTGGAATGACGCGACGGACTTCACGAAATGCGTCTCGCTCGGCGAAGTGCTGAAGAGCGTGGGCTATCGCACGCTGATGGTCGGCAAATGGCAGGAGCGCGATCTGCCGGCAAAGCGCGGCTTCGATCGTTTCTTTGGACCGCAGTGCGCGGGGAAGATCAGTTATTTCGACGAAGTGCAGTTGAATCCGTTCTTCCTCGATGAGACGCGATGGAACCTGCCCGACGACTTTTACCTCACCGACGCGCTCACGGATTTCGCGGTGGAGTTTGTCGAGGAGGCGGTGAGGAAACCGAATGCGCCATTTTTCCTCTACCTCGCCCACGTCGCTCCGCACTGGCCGCTGCACGCGCGCGAAGCCGACATCTCGCCGCACCGTGAACGCTACCGCCGCGCGGGTTGGGGTGAATGGAGGGCGGCGCGCTTGGCGAAACAGCGCGAACTCGGGCTCGTGCCCGACACGTGGAAACTCGGTCCGCCGCCGGACGTCGTGCCTCCCTGGCAGCGCAACGAACTCACCGACTGGCAGGCGGAGCGGATGGCGGTGTATGCCGCGCAGGTCGCCTCGCTCGATCAAAGTCTGGGCCGCGTGATGGACGTGATCCGCAAAGCCGGAGTCGCCGACAACACGCTGGTGCTTTTCCTTTCCGACAATGGCGCCGCGCCCGACGGCGGCCTGACGCCGGGACCGAAAGGCTTCCGCATCGACCTGAACGAAGCCTGGCGCCTGAACGGAAAACCGATCCGCGGTGCCAGCGGACCGGACAACATGCCCGGCCCCGCCGACACCTTCGCCGCTTACGGTCTCGCATGGGCGAATGTGAGCAACACGCCCTTCCGCAGCACCAAGCTCTCTGCCTACGAGGGCGGCATCCGCACGCCGCTCATCGCGCACTGGCCCTCGGTGATCCGCGAGGGCGGACGCATCACCGGCGAAGTCGGGCACGTCATCGACCTGATGCCGACGTTTCTGGAGGTTGCCGGCGCGCGTTATCCGGCGGAGTCGGAAGGGCGCAAGCCGCTCCCACTCGAAGGACGGAGCCTGCTGCCGACGCTGCGCGGCGAACCGCGGACTGGGCACGAGTATCTCGCTTGGCGCGTCCCGCAGAATCGCGCGCTCCGCGCCGGAGACTGGAAGCTCGTCGAATCACCGGCCAGCAAAGCGTGGGAACTCTACGATCTCGCCAGCGACGCCACGGAGACGCGAAATCTCGCGGCGCAGCATCCCGATGTCTTGAAAGACCTCGCCGCGAAGTGGCAGGAGTGGGCCGCTCGCTGCGGAGCCAAGCCGTAAGTCTTCCGGGTGATGAATGCCGAACTGAACCTCAAGCCATGACGATGAATTCAAATCCCGCGCGCTCCCCACGGGTCGGCCTCCTGCTGCTGTTGTTGGTGCTGCTCACCGCGCTCGCTCCCGCCGCGGACTTCCACGCGACAATGTGCGATGGCTCGTATCCGCGGCACTTGCAGGGCATCTGCACCGATGAGCGCGACGCGATCTTCTGGAGCTGGACCGACGCGCTGGTGAAGACCGGGACCGACGGCCGCATTCTCAGGCGGGTGCCCGTGGCGAATCATCATGGCGACCTGTGCTTTCATGCGGGCCGCGTTTACGTGGCGGTGAATCTCGGGAAGTTCAACGAGCCGCCCGGCAAGGCGGACTCGTGGGTCTATGTGTATGACGGCGAGACGCTCGCCGAACTCGCACGGCATCCCGTGCCGGAGCTCGTCCACGGCGCGGGCGGCATGGCGTTTCACGCGGGGAAGTTCCTCGTTGTCGGCGGACTGCCGCCGGACGTGAACGAGAACCACCTCTACGAATACGACGAGAATTTTCGCTTCGTCCAACGCCACGTCCTGGCCAGCGGACACACCGACAAGGGCATTCAAACCGCGGCGTTCGCGGACGGCTCGTGGTGGTTCGGCTGCTACGGCAAGCCGAAGATTCTGCTGCGCGTAAATGAGCAGTTTCGGCTGACCGGCAGATGGGAGTTCGACGCGTCGCTCGGGATCACGCCACTCTCGGTCGGACGATTCCTCATCGGCCAAAACACCGCGATCAAAGATGCTGGCCACCGGGGACGCGTGGTGATCGCCCGCCCCGACCCGGAAAAGGGTCTGGTCTTGGAGTGAGCGTCGATCGAGTCATGTGATCTCCACCGCTTTCCTCTCCATCCACAACCCCCAGCTCATCCATGCAAATCGCCCGTTCACTCCTCGTCGCCCTCGCCCTCGGCATCGCTGCATTCGTTACCTCCGCTCGCGCCGCTGAACCTGCCGCGACGATCGCGACTCAGGAGATCAACAAAGTCTGTCCGGTGACCGGCAAACCCGCCGACCCAAAGATTACGCTTGTCTATGAGGGCAACACCTACGCCTTCGCCGACGAGACCAGCCGCGCCAAATGGAAAGTGGAGCGCGAAAACAGCCTCTACCACAAACTCGGCGGCAAAGAGAGTGTCGATGCCGTCATTGAGTTGTTCTACGTGAAGATGCTCGCCGATGATCGCGTGAAGGATGTTTTCAAGGACGTGAACATGACGCGGCAGCGCAAGAAGCAGAAGGAATTCCTGGCCGCGGCCTTCGGCGGACCGATTCCGTGGACGGGTTTCGATCTGCGCAGCGCCCACAAGGATCTGAAGCTGACCGAAGCCCACTTCCAAGCGACCGCGGAAAACCTTCAGAAAAGCCTCGACGAGTCGAAGGTGCCGAAAGAACTCATCGCGCAAGTCATGGCCATCGCGGCGAGCACGCACGATGACGTGCTCAATATCCCGCCGAAGAAATAATTGCGGTGCGGTTCGCGGAGCGAATGCCCAAATCACCTCCCACCGAAGGGTCGATGTCGGACGTGTGCTCGCACTGAAGCGGCACGCCTTTGACGCGAAGGTCGGCGAGATTCGTTTCTGAATAGTGCAACTCCAGCTTGCCCGATAGGATTTGCGCAACTCCCCCGAATTATCGCCGCCATGTTTTCCCCACGCTTCCACTCCGCCCTCGCTCTCAGCGCCCTGCTATCACTCACGAATGCTGTGCCCGCCGCCGATTACCAAGGCGTCCCTGTCATCGCGCATCGAGGCGCGGGGCACGAATTCGATGAAAACACAGTCGAGGGGTGTCGGCAGAGTTACGAACGGAGCCTGCGCGGCTTCGAGGTGGATATTCGTTTGACCCGCGACGATCACCTCGTGCTCATGCACGACAGCGATGTCTCGCGCACCACCGGTGGCAACGGCAAAATCGAAGATTGGACGCTCGCCGACGTGCGAAAACTGCGCACCAAGGAACATGGCGTGCCCGTGCCGTCAGCGGCTGATCTGTTTGCCTATTTCAAGGACAAGCCGGACGTGATGCTCCTGCTGGAAATGAAGACGACGGACGCGAAGATGTATCCCGACGATCGCCTCGAGACTTACTGCCGTCTGCTGCACGAGAGTGTCCGCGTCCTTCCGCCCGGCACCTACTGCTTCACCTCGTTTGACCGTCGCGCGCTTGCCGTGATGAAGCGGCTGGCACCGAAATCTTTCACCGGTCTCCTGACCAGCGGGCCACCCACCGCGAGCTTGATCGATGAAGCCAAACAGCTCGGTTGCGGACGTCTGTCCGTGTCGATTGACACCACGCCTCGGAAATTTGCCCGCGATGTGCGGAATGCCGGCCTTCAACTTTCCCTCTGGCCCATCCGCACATTGGAGGACGCGAATCTCGCCGTCGCGTTCGGGGCCAGCATCATCTGCACGGATATTCCCAGTCTGCTTTTGGAGAAGAAATCGGCGATCCCCTGAACGGTCGCTTTGACCCACTCACCAACCATTCGCGACGGTGATTTGGAAAAAATCCTCCACGCCCCTGATGGTGGCAATGTTGATTGATGGAACTTTCTCCAGCGCCCCTGCCGCAGAGGATGCGCAGTCGAACTCCAGCGCGGTCAGTCCCGGCAGTGGGATTTGGCGGCATAAAGAGTTCGCCGCTTTCCAGCAAAAGAAGCCAATCAAGGCATCGCGGCGGTGCGCTCGCTACGGTCCCCTCACGCTTAGGCGGACGAAGCGTTTTCCCGCGGCCCCGATTGGAAGGGTGGCCTTCACGCTTTGCACGATGCCGTTGTCCGAGAGAATCATCTCGGTGACTCCGACGCTGCTCCACAGCGGTGTGAGCGTGTCGCTCCATTCGACGACATACGTTAGTTCCGTCATCGCGGTTTTGTTTCGCTGGTAGGTGAACTCGATCGTCGCTCCGACTTTCGCCGCGCTCGCGGGAAGGGCGGTGACCGTCTTGGGATTCGTTCCCATGGCAAACTCCAGCACGTTGGAGAGCCCATCGAACTCCCAGTCCGCGGTGTCTGCGGCGGAGCCGGTATTGCTGGTTGTTCCGAATTGGGTGAAGCGCCACGAGTCGAGCGCGCTGAGAACATTTACGGCGACGCTGCTGCTGGCGATCTGTCCCGCGAAGTTGGCGACCGGCAGGGTGCCGAGCCTGGTTACTTCGCCTGCATCGAGCGCACCGCTGAAGACGGCGAGGTCGGCGAGCGAGCCATTCAGCCAGCGATCGAGGACACTGGTACTGCCGGGGCCGCCGAACTTCACCGCCTTTGCCGGATCGAAGGTGAGGCCGAATGCGCTGTCGCTGCCGGCGGGTGTGCCATCGACGTAAAGGGTGAGGGTCGCGCCGCCGCGCACGATGGCGAAGTGATGCCACGCACCGGCGGCCACGTTGGTCTTGCTGATTCCCACATCCTGCGTGGCACCGTTGTAGTTGAGCAGTTGCAGCGTGGTGTTTGCCCCGTAGAAGGCGAGCGTGAGTGCGTTCGATCCAAAGCCGCCGGACTCACCGAGCTGCACGATGGTGTCCTGATTCGTCGCGGTGCTGCGCTTGAACCATCCGGCGACCGTCCAGTCGCCGTTGATCCAATCCATGTCGCCATCGGCGATGACCCGCTCGATGCGCGCGGCTCCGGCGGTGCCGTTCTCGGTGAGGCGCAGACTTTGCGTGTACTGCGGCGCGAGCGGCGCGGGGAAGTCCGCGGGGAAAGTGGCGGTGCCGGTGCCTTGCACATTCAGCGTGCCATGGCGGCCGCGACCGGAGGCGTCGGTGAAGTCGGCGGCTTGGAAATCGTAGTTGAGCAGCGTGCGACCGTCGGTGGTGGCGTCGGTCACGGTGTAGGCAAAGGTCGCGGGGCCGTGGTAGTTCGCGGTGGGTGTGAAGCGCGCGGTGTGGCCGTCGGGCAGCAGGGTCACGGCGCTGTTGGTGGCCGCGCCGAGGGTGAAACGCAGTTTGTTTCCCGGCGTCTCGACGTCGCTGACGAGCGGCAGCAGGTCCACGTCGATGGCCGTGTTTTTCGCGGTGCTCGTATTTGCCGACGCGGCGGTCGGGGGGAAGGCCACATCGATTCGCACGCTGAGGCTCGTCTTGCTGAGGCCATTGCTGTCGGTGGCGATGGCGGTGAGAAAGTGCGGGCCGCCTCCGAGCGTGGCGTTCAGTGAGTAAGGCGCCGTCGCGTCGGTGCCGAGCAAGGTGGCGCCTTCGTAGAAGGCCACGCTGGTCACCGCGCCGTCGGTCGGGAGCGCATCGGCGATGATCGTGATCGGCCCGACGTGCGTGATGTAATCGCCATCGGCGGGACTGCTGATCGCGACCACCGGCGGGGTGTGCCCGATGAAGAGCGCGAGCTGCGGGCGATTCGCCGTGGTGCCGCTTTGCCGGGAGCCATAGGTCACGTAGCCGTCGCTGGTCTGCGTGGTGGAATACACGCGGAAGGACACCGGCCCGCTGGCCGCGATGGCGCCGAGCACATCCGTGCTGACCGGCGTGCCGGGCACCGGGGTCCAGGTCGAGAGCACGGTGGCGGATGAGGCGGGCTTCGTATTCCAGGTGATGCCGCCCGCACCGGATTCGATCCATGAATTATCGCTCACGAGCGCCACGCCATGGACCCCAGGATCCGTGGCGGTGAGCGGCATCAGATTGAGCGAAGCGCCCACGAGCACGCCATTCCACACCGGCACATCGAAGCGAAGATAGGATTCGCGATTAAACCCGGCGCCGCTCTTTTTCACGATAAGCGTGCTGGCCGTGCCGAAGTTGGAATCCGCACTCCCCGCGGCGTCATACACATAGGCATCGGCCACCGGCGCGACATTCATCGTCTGCGGCGTGCCGATGTAGAAGCGGGCGCGGAACGTTTTCCCCTGCGCGCCATTCACGTTCACCGTCATCGCGATGCCCGGCGTGATCTGCGTAACGGTGACTCCCGAGTCCGCGCTGACAAGAGCATTGGCGCTGGCGGCGATCTGGATGGCGATGCTGCCGGTATTTGCCTGTGTGGGGTCGCTCACCGCCACGTCGATGAAAGTCCCGTCATTGCGCACGAGCACGCTGCACTTCTTATCGACCGTGATGCTGTCCGCGGTCCGCGTCGTGTCGGTCCAGATATTCGCGGCGGTGATCCCGAGCGTGGTCTCGCTCACCGCCTGCACGTTGGTGTTGTTGGCGAGCACGGTCACCTGCGGCAGCGCGGCGTAGTGGCCGACGCGGGTCGCGGTGCGCCCTGGCAGCAGCACATATTGATAGGTGGCATTCGTCGGACTCGAGCCGTGCTCGAAACTCATGCGCAGAAAGTTCCGCGTGATCGGCGTGGAGGAGCCGTCGCTGTCGATGTCCGACCACGCGCCGGTGCGCGCCTCGCGGATGGCGTTGATCGCCGCGGGTTGCGGAAAGTAGTAGCCGATGTCCGTGCCCGCCGCCGTGCCGGCAAGGTGCGCCCAATTCACGCCGCTCATCGCTTCCGTCCAGCCAAGTGCGGCGGACTTCGCGATGCCATTCACGGTGAAGGCATTTGCGCCCGCGCTGTTGAGTTTGCGATTTTCCACTGTGGTCTCGATGGGTCGGTTGTCCGTGCTGGTGATACCCGAGCCGAGGCAGACGATCTCGTCATCGAACATGAACCACGACTTTTTCCCCGTCAGCGTCACGGCCACCCCTTTGAACTGCATCCCCGCCGCGCCGAAGTCTCCGAGCGTGGCGCCGCCGACCCAGTTGTGCGGCGAGGTCGCGCTCTGGCCCTGCGCGCGCGGGCCGATGCTGTGCGGCACGGAAGGCAGCTTGTTGTGCGTCACATCGGCGGTGACGCCCGGCATGCGGTATTGATCGATGGTGGCGTAGTAGGCGTCGGCGAAGGCATTGAGATCCGCGTTGTAGAGGGTGGTCTGGCCGTCGCCGGTGAACCAGCCGCGCAGGTTTTCGCCATTGATGGATTCGAAGTTTGCGATGCGCGTGGAGCACATCGTCAGTCCAAAGCCGTAACCCGCGCCGAGATGGATCACGCGATCCATCTCCGCAAAGGTGCGGTGGCCGATGAGTTCGCCACGACGCGGCACTCCGGCATCGGCGAGGAGCGTCTTGGCGAGGGTGAGCGTCGGAAGCGGGCGCGCCGACACGAAGTCGCGCACGGTGTCGCTAAGCGCCCACTCCTTCACCATGCTCTGCAAGCGCGCGGCATCCGCCGGCGGCGCGAACTGCGACATCTGGAGGATGGAATCCATGATCGAATGTCCCGTCGGTTGCGGAGTGGCAGTGGCCCGGCCAGCCTCCCGGCCACGCACCAGATCCCACGCCGCGCCGCGATAGATGATGGGTTCAAAAGAATCGTAGATCCACTGGAAGACATTGCTCTGCGCGGGATCGGTAACCGCCCAGGTCGAACCCGAGAGCCACGCCATCACCGGCACCATATTCGAGAGCAGGCTGGCGCCATATCCTGCGGTGTAAGGGTGATTGCCGTGCTGAATGTAGGAGCCGTCCCGGTAAAAGCCGTCGCCGCTGGTGACATAGATAAAGAGGTTGCTGAAGGCATCGCGCGCCGCCGTGAGCTTCGTGCCGCTTTTCACCACCGCGCCGCGCACCGCCACCACGCGGATCTTCCACATGCGATTCGCGCCGGTGAAGGTGCCGCTGGTGCCACCCGCCGCCTGCGTCGTGGCCGAAGGCGTGAACTTTTCCACGGCGTTCATGTAGTTCGTCCGCTGCGTGGCCGTGAGCTGGTCGAAGAGCAGCACGGCGATGTCCGTGAGTTGCAGCGGCGAGCCGATCTCGAAGTCCCACCAGTTGTCGTAGATCGCCTTCGTCGGGTTGTAGCGATTGATGTTCATCCAATCGAGCCCGCCTACGATGTCCGTGAGCAGTGCGGCGTTGCCTTCCAGCGAACATCCCGGCGTCGCGTAGGCGAGAGCCATCGAGCGGAGCCGGCTGTAGTTCGTGGTGATGTGCGTCGAGATCGTCGTGCTCGCCGCATCGCTCCAGAGGAAGGAGCGCGTCGGCGATTTGTCCATCGAGGTCCAGTTGCTGTTCGCGCTGTTCGCGATGCTGTTGAGCCGCGCGATGACATTGGCGTCCGCCGTGTCGTATCCGACGCCCACGATCGTATCGCGCCAGTTCAGCCGCAGCGTGTCGAATTCATCCGCGTGCGCGAAGGTGCGGAGCAGGAGAATGGCGAGGAGCAGGGGGAGCCGCCTGGAGAACATCGCCCGCCAGGTCGCGAGATTCGCCCTCCCCGACGCTCCGTTCGCGACGACTTTTCCATCGACGATGCACGGGCCATGCAAGACGGAGGGAGTCATGCTGGCAGCATGGCAGAATTCCGGTGAACTACAATGCGCGGGTGGGCCTCACCCACGCTCTGCTTGAGGAGATCGACGAGGTGGAGGCGGTCGTGCTGGCCCAATCGAAAAGACAATCAATCACAAACTTTCCATTCTTCCCAAGCGCGCGTTTCTGGTTTGCGCCGTGATCGCGATGATGCCGGTGAACTTTTTTGCGTTGGGGCCGCATCCTGAGAGCACGCAAGCCGCCGTCGATACACTCGGTGCCGACGATGCGCTGGTGCGCCGGCTCGGAGCCGAAACCGGACGGCTCAGCGAATACTGCTGGATGGCTGATTGGCGGCGACAGTTGCATCGCGAAGCCGGCGGCTGGTTTTATACCGACGACTATCTGCTCTTCCCAACGATGAGCACTCATCGGGATCATTTGTGTCCCGAGGTGAAGGAAATAGATTAAGCGTTGCGAAAGTAGCGGCATCACAGGGCATAGCTAGTGCAGTGTAACAGATGAAAGTGAACGGTTTAGCGGATTCTGCGGGAAGTGTTCTTGTAAGTCCATTTGAAAGGCACGGCTGCTTTGTTGTAATGGCGGATGTAGCGCATGATTTTGCGCCGGAGGTCCGCTTTGGACTCAAAGATGCCGCGGGCGATCAGATCGCGCTGGATCTTGGAGAACCAAATCTCGACCTGATTGAGCCAGGAGGAGTAAGTCGGCGTATAGTGAAGGTGAACGTTGGGATGGGCAAGAAGGAAGGCATCAACGGCCTTGGTCTTGTGAGCCGAGAGGTTGTCGATGATGATGTGGATCTCCTTGCCTTCTTGCTCCGTGGCCACAATCTCACCCAGGAACGCCACGAACTCGGCGCTGGTGTGACGGCTGGTCGTCTTGCCCAGCACTTCACCGCTGGCGGTGTTGAGGGCCGCGTAGAGCGAAAGCGTGCCGTGGCGGTTGTATTCAAATCCGTGGCGCTCGGCCCGCCCCGGCGAGAGCGGCAGGACTGGATCGAGCCGATCGAGGGCTCGGATGGCAGTCTTTTCATCCACGCTCAAGACCGCGGCATGGGCTGGACGGCGCAGATAGAGGCCGATGACCTCGGCGGCCTTCCTCTCGAAGTCGGGGTCGTCGCTGGTCAGGTAATGGCGCCGCCGATAAGGCTGCAAACCAGCCTTGGCCCAGACCCGGGCCACCCGTATGTGGTTGACTCCGAGCGCCGAGGCCAGCTTGCGGCTGCTCCAGTGCGTGGAGCCATCGGCGGGTTTGCGGTGCAAGGTCCAATCGATGATGCGGGCATCGAGCTTCTCGGCACCGGCTTGACTCGCGCGCCCGCGGTGCCGGCTAAAGAGACCCGGCAGACGTTCGGCGGTGAAGCGGTCGCGCCACAAGCGCACCGTGTTGATGCTGCAACGCTCCTGCCGGCTGATTGCCGAAAGACTCCGCGTGCCCGAAGCAAGACTCAAGACGATCCTTGCTCGCCGTGCGTCTTCAGTTCGCGCACTGCGACTGCGACTAATGCGCTTCAATTCACGTCGTTCGGGAGGACTCACAATAATGCGTTCTGCCATGAACAGTATCATAGCCGCCTATTATCAGAACTCAATGTTACACTGCACTAGCGGATATGCCAGAAGGCGTGGGAAGAACGCGAAGAGAATCGCCAAGGTTAGGAGCGCTACGCCCGCCGCTACCGTGACGCGCGCTTCGACGGGTTCGAGCACACGGTTGGTGAACGCCGCGGCGA
>JBGSYE010000006.1:0-6487 GCA_041751075.1 Chthoniobacteraceae bacterium | reverse complement strand
TTGGCGCTGAACGTGGCAATGCAAATGATGCCGCCCGCACCGCCGACGGTGGACGTGGCGCGCGCGCCCGATCCGAACGCCATCGGCGACACGAGCGCCGGGACTGCACATCTGCGCGTGTTGAAAGGTTCGCAGTTCACGAACGATTTCACGGTCGATGCGGATTTCAGTCCGAATCGGCCGACGATCGTCCTCAGTCACGGCTGGAAAGGCGGTGTGGACAGGCCGGCAGACTGGGTGAAGCCGATGGCGCTCCAGATCAGAAGCCGCATCGGGGCCGGCGCGGCGAACATCGTGGCGTGGGATTGGTCGGACGATGCGCAGATCGATCTGAGGGGCGGAATCGATCTGGCCGCTGTCCAGGGCGGCCACTTGGGAGGGGCGCTCCGGGAGAACCTTGGCGCGGGCTACGGCCAGCATCTTCATTTCATCGGCCACAGCTTTGGGACGATCGTGAACGCCTATGCCTGTGATTACGTCCACGGACGCCGAAATCTGGGCCTATCGCCATCAATCGCCTGGCAGAAGGCGCAGACGACCCCGCATATCACGCTCATGGACGAAGCGGAAATCGGCTCGGTGGCGGGCCAGAGAGTGATCGTTTCCTCGGCGGTCGGCGCGAAGATCGCCGGGGCGAAAGGGTTGCTGCTCGGATATGGCGCTGGCGTGGTCTCGAACTGGAAAGACCCGATCCCGGACGACTACACATGGATCGACAACTACATCTCGGCGGTCGGTTTCCATCGCAGCGAAGCCGTGAATGTCTGCCTGCTGACTCCGACGCTGACATTCAACTTCTCCGTCTCACTCTCGCAGATTTGGCAGCAAGCGGAGGTCGCTCACGCCTACGCCCATCAATGGTATGGCTACACCATTCCCGCAGGCGTGACGTCGGCGGCATTCGGCTTCGGGTCGTCGCTCGAGACCGGCGCGAGCTTCCCGCCTTCCGGCTACGCCTCGTCTCCCGGCGCGGAGTGGTATGAGTATCTCAACACGCCCGACCCGTATGACCTCACTCACAACCCGCTCGATCTGCAACTGGCGGGGCTGATCGTGGGCAACGTCGATTTCCCGATCATCAGCGCGGGATTGTTCATTTTTCCCGCGGCAAAGGTCGGGAACGCCCTGATTTACGAGCCCCTCGACGAACTCGGGAGAGCGGTCCTGAAGGGCTACGAGATGCAGATTCAGTTCGCCGGGAATATCGGCGGCACCGTGATCTACAAGACAGGCGTCGTCTATTCGGCAACGAAAGAAAAAGTCGGCCTATGGTGGGACGCGGCTGAGGATCGCGCCGGCAACTTTCTCGACTCGCTCGATCCTGGCGCGTTCATCACCGGGCCGCTTGCGGCGCCCGTATTCCAGATCCGGCTGAAAACCGCACCGGCGGCTCAGCCGCAGCCTTTCGCCCCGGCTCCCGCAGGCAATGCGGCTGCGGTGATGGCGCAGGGCGCGGCGGGCGAGCCGGCCTATGCCTGGGTGTCGGTGAATGTCCCGGCGGATGCCGCGATGCTGGCCTTTGATTTCACCGTCACCGGCGATCCGGCGGAGGATGTGATCGCGTGCGCGGTCAATGGCGAAAACGTCTTCACGCTGCCGGCGCGATTCGCGCCGGACGGCGACACGGTCAGCACGGATCTCATCGACGTCTCCGCCTATGCCGGGCAGACGGTGGAGCTGTTCTTTGGACTGGCCGGCGGCTCCTCGACAGACTGCGAGGTCGCAATTGACGGCGTTCGCTTCATCACCGTGCCGACGCCGAAACTCGCCATCGGGGCTGCCGGGAGCGACATCGTTCTGAAATGGCCCGCGGCGGCGGCCGGCTGGATCTTGGAGGAAACCGATTCTCTCGCTCCGGCGGACTGGCAACCCGTGCCGATGGATGCCGGGGTCACGGTGGACAGCGGAGTAGTGACTTTCCAGACACCGAAAGCGGGGAGGCAAAGGTTCTACCGGCTGAAGCGGACTCCGTAATCCGTCGCGGCTGTCTTTTCCGACGGAGCCCGATCACCCCGACACCCGTCGTGAGCGCGCCCCTTTCCTTTCACCGCAAACGCCGGTAGCCTCCGCTGAGTGAGCACGATCACCGCGATCCTCGAAGCCGACGCCGACGGCACGCTGCACCTGCCGCTGCCGGCGGAACTGCGCGGCGGCAAAATCAAGGTGGAGGCAAAGCTGGAAGCGGCGCCGCCTGCCCCAGTGCGCGCGAAAGGAGGTCTCTGGAAAGGCATGCCCAACTCGTTTTGGATGGCGGCAGACTTCGACGCGCCGCTGGAGGCGTTCAAGGAATTGCGCAAGCGCGGCGGTTTGCGGCACGTCATCCCGGACCCCGTGGGCTCGCAGCGCGAACAACGGGTGGAACGTCCGCTCCCAGACAGGGATTGAGCGATGCTGCTGGACAGCAACATTCTCATTTACGGCGCGGAGGGTGGTAAACCGCGGCTCGATGCGATCCTCGACCCGCAGCATTGAAACGCAGCACTTCTTTCGGCGGACCCTCCCGTAGTTTGCGATGAAAACGACATCCCTCCTTCGTTCCTACTGTCCGCGTTTCATCACCGTTGCACTGGCTCCGCTCGTGGCTCTGCCGGTTGCGAGTTCGGCCCAGGCCTTGGCGTCGGAGCCGCCTGAGGCCATTTTGAAAACACCCGGCCTGATCGCCTTCTGGGATTTTCAGGAGCCGGCTGGGGCGGCGCGTGTCTCGCGTGGGGCGGAGCGGTTTGCGCTGCGCGAAATGAAAGGGCCGATCGCGCGGGCTGACGGCGGTGTGTTTGGGCCGTATTCCGCGCTGATCAAGCGTGGACAATGGCTCATGATCGACCGTGCGCAGATCGGCGCGCTCGACCTTCACGGAAAGGAGGCGCAGGTGACGGTGATGGCCTGGGTGTTCCGACAGGATAGGTCGCCGTGGCAGGCCATCGCCGGGGTGTGGGATGAGACGCGCAGCAAGCGCCAGTATTGCCTCTTCCTCAATGCGCCGCGCGGCACGCGGGCGGACGAGATGAAGCGCTACCCACTGCAGAATCGCATCCACGGTCATGTCTCGGCCATCGGCGGCCCGACGCCGGGAGAGGAGTTTTGCATCACGTATTCCAGCGGCGCGACGGAGATCCCGCTGCACCGATGGCAGTGCCTGGCCATGACCTACAATGGCCGCGAGTCGCGCGTGTATGTGGACTGCAAACTCGACGCGATCGAGCACTTCAATCCCTTCCCCTACGCCGACGGGCTCTTCGACGGCGGCGCGGACGGTGCGGATTTCACCGTGGGTGCAGTGCATCGCGGCGGCTCGTGGGGCAATTTCTTTGGCGGACGACTTGGCGGGCTCGCGGTCTTCCGGCGCGCGCTGAACGGAACGGAGATTCAAACACTCGCACTGCAACCCGCCTCCGCACCATGAACTTCTTCGCGCTCACCCACAGGATCAGTCTCATCGCACTCATCGGCATGGCTCCGCCCACTGCCGCCTTCACGGCCGACACGAAGGACTCGCTGATCGCGAAGGCGGGAAATACGAACGACGACCGCGAGCGCCAGACTGCGCTGGAAAAGTTGGCGGCCTTGCCGTCACTGGACGAGGCCGGACGCCGGGAGGCGGCGGCGCTCGCGGAGTTTGCCCGTCATTGGAATGAGAGCGGACTGAAATTTTATGGCGCGAGCGTCCGCGGGAAGCCGCATCGCGCGATTGGCGACTACGAGTTTGGCCTCGCGCAGGGGTCGCAGTTGCATCCGATCGCGGAGTTGTATCGCGGGCGGATGCTGGCGTGGACGCTCATCGAAAACAGCACGGTGCGAACGAATCCGAAGGAGTCGCGCTGGTTCAAGGACGAAGCGGTGGCGTCCTTCCGTCGCGTGGCGGAAGCATTCCCGCAGAATCAAGTGGCACGCATGTATCTCGGCGACGCGCAGCGGTGGGGTGCGATCCCGGAGCCGATCGCCGGCGCGCCGGAGTGGGCGACCTTGCAACGCGAGCAGCTCGAGCGGCTCGGTGAGATCATCCGCTGGTGGATCACGCATCGGCAGCGCGCGAGCGGAGAGTTTGGCGGTGGCTGGGGCGATGATTGTGAGATGTGGCGATGGTGGGCGGCGGTGTTGCTCGGATTCGACGACCCGGAGATCACCGCCGCGCAGTTGAAGTTCTCGAAGGCCGCCGTCGCCCGCCCGCATTTGAAGGGCGGCTTCAATACCAATGTCACCGATGTCGAGCACGCGGCGGAGGACACTACCGACAATCTCGTGCCGCTCATGGTGCTCGAACCCACCAACGAAAAATGGAGGCGCTGGGGCCTGAAGCTGGGAGACTTCATGCGGGAGGTGTGGACGGGCCGCAATGAGCGAGGGCAGCTTCAGTTCAAGAGCTTCTACTTCAGCGCCACCGAAACCGCGCCGCAGCCGCAGCGTGCGTTCGATGTCATTGCGGATGTCGGGGCGTTGCACCCGGCCTTGCTCGCCTGGCAGCAGACGGGCGACGAAAGGCTCGGCGCACAGATTTGCGAGTGGCTCGACACCTGGGTGGACGCCACCGCGCGCGCAGAGAATGGCAAGCCCGCCGGCATTCTGCCCGCTGCGATCCGCTGGCCGGATGGCGCCATCGCTGGCGCGGAGGATCGCTGGTGGCAGCCGGTGAAGCCGGGAGGCTTCATGCACAGCTACTATGTGTGGCCGAGCGTCATCACCGAGATGACCGATGCGCTGATGCTGGCGCAGGTGATGACGGGCCGGGATTCCTATCTCGCTCCACTGCGCTCGATGGCCGCGATCCGGTTGAAGTATTTGCGTCAGCCTCCCAGGGAACCAGCCCGGCCCGGCACCGAGACATGGTGCGGCGAGCAACTCGCGCCGCGCCGGAACGCGAACAGCAACACCGGCGGACTCGTGAAGACGCTCGCGCGCTTCAAGGCACTGACCGGCACGCGGGAATTCGACGAACTCATCGCGCTCGAAGGTTCGGAGTTTGTGATCCGCACCGACGAGGCGGGCCGCCGGGAACTGGAGGCGGCGCTGCGCGAAAGCCTCGGCGCGCTCCGGGTGAATTTCCCCGGCTTCACCAGCGAAGTGCGCTCCACCGATCGCGTCATGCGCTTCGTGCAGTTCCTCGCCGAAGACTACGCCTTCGATGAATACAAAGGCGTCGCCCAGCCGAAACACGAACTGCTTTACCGCATGGTCACCGGCGACAAAAACGCGCCGCGCTTTCCCCAGATGGCCGCGCGCTGGCTCACGCCGCCGAAGGACCTCGCCGCACTCGTGACCGAGGCCAGCACCGCGCGATTTGCCGCGGAACTCTTTCACTTTGGGAAAGAGCCCCGGGAGATGGCGGTGGAGTTGCGGCAGTTGAAACCCGGCGCCTATCGGGCGCGGCTGAGCGCGGTGGGCCGGCCCGGCGATGTGCGTGAAGAGCGAGTCGTAGTCGAGGGCGGACGCTTTACGAAATTCCCGTTCACCTTGCCTCCGCGCGTGTCCGCCGCTTTGCAGTTTTCGCCGGACGCGCCGTGATGCCGGTTTGCGCGCTCCGGCTCTTTCTGAGAGCCTTCCACTCATGAAATCCTCCCGTTTCTCCCGCCGGAATTCCGTGGTCGCCGCCGAGATCACCGCCGCTACGTCACGATGTAACGCCCTACAATGCGCCGGCCATTGCGCACGCCGATCTGCTCGGCAGTCGCGACGCTCTGAATGCCGTCCCACGGCCCGCCGAGGCTGCGCAGGCCGCTGACCATTTTGTTCATCTCGCCGCGAGCGCGCGTCCAAGTTCCATGTTTCGATATTCTTCTCTCGTCGCGCTGGCGTTGGTTTTCGGCGTCGGTTTGCTGGTGTGTCCGGCGCGCGCGGTGGATCAGTCGGCGGATGTTGTCGTGTATGGCTCGACCCCGGGTGGAGTTTGCGCGGCGATTGCGGCGGCTCGTGAGGGCGCGTCGGTCCTGCTGCTGGAGCCGACCACTCATGTCGGTGGAGTGAATACGGGTGGCTTGAGCTTCAGCGACTCGAATCAAACGGTACGCAGCACGGTGCTGGGATTGTTTGAGGAGTGGCATCAGCGCATCGAACGCGACTATCAGAGCCGCGGAGTCGCACTGCCTTACCGGGTGAGTGAAAAGGATCATAAGGCGTGGACCTACGAACCGAGCGTGGCGGCGCGGATCACCCGGCAGATGCTCGACGAGGCCGGCGTGAAGGTGCTGACAAAGCGCCCGCTGCGGACGGTGACCAAGGACGGACCGCGAATCACCCGCATCGCCACCGCCGATGGCGAGTTTGCGGGCCGCGTCTTCATCGACGCCACGTATGAAGGTGACCTCCTTGCGGCGGCGGGTGTGAATTGGACGATCGGACGCGAGGGGCGCATGGAGTTCGGCGAGCCGCTGGCCGGCAAACAGTATCCGAAGCCGAAGCTGGCGATCTCCGGCTTCGACGCCGAGGGAAAGAAGTTGCCGCTCATCACGACGACGGACGCCGGTGCCGAGGAGGACGGCGACCGGAAAGTGATGGT
>JBGSYE010000005.1:0-3089 GCA_041751075.1 Chthoniobacteraceae bacterium | reverse complement strand
GCGCGGGCAGGCGTCCGCGCGGCTGTCGTGGGTGCGCCTCACCGATGGCGGCGATGCCCTTGCGCCGACTCCGGCGGATGCGCACGCCGCGCTCATCGGTGCCGTCGGGGACAATGTGAAGCTGGCGGACTTTCACCGCTTCTACGGCATCGTGCCGGGCGGGATGCGCGAGGGCGCGGTGGCTTTTGCGGATCGTCCGCAGCCCCGGTGGAGCGCGCTTCCCGGCGCAACATTTCCCGTCGCACTGGCCGGCGCGGACCTGGTGCAGACTTACCAAGCCCAACGCTGGCAGCGCGGCTTTCAACTGCACCTCACACTTGCCAATCCCGCGACCGTCTATCTGCTCCACGACGAACGCGCCGAGCCGCCCGCCTGGCTGAGCCGCGACTTTACCCGCACCGGGCTGCACGCCCGCAGCGGGCCCTGGCCTCCGCAATACGCCGACATCACGCGGAACCTCGCACCCGATGCCGAAGGCGCGCTCTACATCCCGTGCGAAGTCTGGCAGCGCGAAGTCTCCGCGGCCGGCGAGCTAGTTCTCGGCCATCCCTACTTGGGCAAAGGCGACACCCTGCGCGCGATGTATGGCCTGGCGGTAAAAGCACTGCCCACCGACCGCTGATCCGCAAAGCAGCCCCCCTTCCGTGAATCGGTTAAATCGAAACACTCAGCCCTTCCACCTCCGCCAGCCGCTTTTGATCGGCATCGAAAGTGAGGAACTCCTCGGCTCCCAAGTGCAGCGCGGTGGCCATGTGCACCATGTCGGTCAGTCGATGCCCATGCTGGGCCGTGTGCCGCGTGCTCAATTCGTCTCCGAGTTGATGCACCGCGGCCCAATCGACCGCCACGACTTCGAGCACCTTCGTCCGCAGGTCGGAGTCGAGATCGCGCAGCATTTGCGTGGCTTCCTTTTCGGAAAAACCTTTCTTCCGGTCCTGCGCATGCAGCCAGACTTGGAGCCGGGTCGATTGACGGAACTCGAGCAGCAGAAAGCTGGAGACGGGAATGGGTTCGGTGCGCTTTTCCATGAAAGCGTCCGCGCGCTCCGAGTGAACCTGTGTCCGATAGACGGAGCAAAGAAACGAGGTATCCGCGAAGCAGATCATCCTTCCTCGCCTTCCAATTCCGCCGCCCGCATCGCCCGCACCTCCTCCTCACTGAAAACACGATCACCCCAGATCGCCTTCCGACGCGCCGCAAAGTCTGGATTTCTCACCTTCGTCCTCCGGCGGGCGCCCTTCATCGCCGTGAGCATGGCCACGGGTTCGCCGCGCTTTTCGATGCACACGTCCACGCCGTCCCGTAGCCAGGCTTCGAGCATCGCGAAGTTGTTCCGAAGGTCGCGGACGGTGGCGGTTTTCATGTGGACAGACTGCGTCCACATCCGGCGCCTGTCAACGCCGCCGCTCCCACCCCCCACTCGATAATGTCATGAAACCCCGAGTCACGATCCTCTCCCTGCGCGCCGCATTTCTCCCTGCCGTTCTCGCCATTGCCGGATGGCTCGCGCCTTTCTCTGCGGCGCAGACGGTCGCCGTCGATCTCACCCAGCCGCGGCAGACGATTTATGGCTTCGGCGCGGGGCTGAAGCGATGGGCTGGCGATCTGCGCAACATGACGGAGCCCGCGCGCTCGGAAGTGCTGAACCTGATCTTTGCCGACGTGGATTCGCGCATCCTGCGGACTTACCTGCGGCACAATCACGAGCAGACGAACGAGAACGCCGATCCCAATGTGCTGAACACCGGCGCTTTCACCTGGGGCGCTTATTCACCCGACGTGTGGATGCTCCAGCAGGCCGCGGCCATCGGCGGCGCGAAGATTGATACCTTCTACGCGAGTTGCAACACGGCGCCGCCCTGGATGAAGGATAACAACGACGTAGTCGGCGGCACGCTGCTCGCGGCGAATTACACGGAGTTTTCCGAGTTCCTCTGGGCTTACCTCCGCTGGATGAAAGTGACCAACGGCTTCGACATCCGCGCGGTGAGTATTTTCAACGAACCCGCGTGGTTTCCCACGCACGATTCGATGAACCCGTCGCCCGCGCAGGCGGCCGACATCCTCGCGGCGGTCGGCCCGTATCTCGACGCGCAGTATGCGGCGAATCCCACTTACCTCCCGCCGCTGCTCCTCGCGCCCGACGCCCACAATCCGGCCAGCGCGAACACTTACCTCGATGCCATCCTCGCCAACTCCGGCGCGGCAGCGGCGCTCGATGTGGTGGGCTCCCATTACTACGGTGGCAGCGCCAGCCAGTGGGCCACGCTGAACACCAAGGCCGGCGCACGGATGCTGTGGCAGACGGAATACGCAAAGCTCGATAACACGAGCGACTCCATGAGCGACGCGCTCGATCTCGCCGGGAGAATGCACGATGTCCTGAGCAACGGCGGCGAGGCCTACGTCGCCTTTCAATGGGTCGGCATTAATAGCGACGAGGCCAGCTCGCAAGGACTGCTCCGCATCCAGACGGATACTTATCAAGTGCCCAAGCGCTATCACGTCTTCAAGCAATTCGTGAACACCACGCCGCGGAACTCCCGGCGGCTCGTGGCATCCGCACCTGCGTCCTTGAAAGTAACGAGTTACTTGTGGCCGGACGGGCGCACCGTGGCCACGCAGGTCATCAACGATGGCGCGGGCGCGGTGAATGGCGTGAGCTTCACCTGCGCCGGCATCGGCGGCCCGGTGCGACGCCTCCGCACGGACTCCGCAAACAACATGACGGAACTCGCGCCGGCGACGGCCTCCGGCGGGGCGTTCGCCGACACGGTGCCGGGCAATAGCTTCACCACCTATCTCGCCACGCTCAGCACCATCACGCGGCAGAGCGCGCCGCCGGCGGCTCCGATCTTCATCCATCCCGCGGGCGCGAGCGGCGGCAGCACCGTGCTGAACACGACCACACCGAAAGGCCAGAGCTTTCACCTCGACTACGGCATCACCGCCACGGCCGTGACGGTGAAACTTTTCGGCACGCAGACCGCGCCTGATTTCGTCGGCAATCTGACGCTGACCCTCAGCCGCCTCGTGAACGGCGCGCCCGACCCCACGGCGCTGGCGACCGTGACGGCGCCGCTGCCCGC
>JBGSYE010000004.1:0-3120 GCA_041751075.1 Chthoniobacteraceae bacterium | reverse complement strand
TGGTCGCGGTCCGCCTCTCGGGCGCGCCGATCGCGGGGCCGGAGCGTCCCGTGCGCGCCGCGCACGGCGTGGGATGGCTGCGCACCACGGATCTCTTCGCCGGGGGCGGCGATCTCGTTTTTCCCGAGACGCCAAAATGCACGGCCGCCCGCTCCGCCTATGTCTGCGCGGATGGCGTGGTGCGCGTCTTCGGCGGCGATCCCTACGTGCCACCGCCGCGCGGCCAGGCGCGCGGCAAACGCAATCCGATCTACAGTTGGGAGATCGACATCGAGCAGGGCTTCCGCGCCTCCCCGCCGCAGATGATCTTCAATGCCAAGGCTGCCGCACCGGACATCCGCCGCGAGAGCGTGCCGATGGTGGACATGGTCAAGGCGCTCGCGTCCACCGGAGGCCGTTCGCAGACGCTGCTGCACCGCTTCACATTTGCGCACGAGTCCTCTTCGCTCACAGCGCCGGAATTCGCCGCCTGCGGCATCTACAGCGCCCGCCTGGAGTTCGACGCCGAAGTGCCGGCGGCGTGGAGCTTCTGATCCCCCGCGCGGTTGGGAGTCAGTCGCTCCAACTCACGCTGAGTTGTGATTTTGAACACGGCTTACGGCTCCCGAACTGCGGAAACGTCTCCGGATAGGGCGCGTCGCAGAATTGAAACGGACGCTCGAACGCGGAAGTCGCATACGCATAGTTGGCGTATTCTTCCACGCGCCCCGTCTCCGGCGAGAAGCGCATCACCTGCACGGAATCGAAATCCATTGAAAAAAACGCGCAGGGTTTTTCGGCGAGCCCAGCCTTCGGCGCCTCGGCGGCGTCAGCCAAGCTGCAAAGCAACGCATCCAGGAAGATGATGGCGGTGAGTTTTCTTGCACAAGAATCACGGTTTGCCCGCCGTGTAGCTCAGGTCATCAAAGAAAATACGCACCATCTGCCCACCTGCTTGTGAGGTGAACAGGCCAAACCGGTCAAACGTGGCGCCCTCCTTCTTCCGGCCCGGCTTGAAGGGCAGCGTCACCGATTCATCACCGAGCGTGACCTTGATCTCGCCGAGGTTGTTGTTGCCAGCGGGGTCATACACCAGCGTCCAATCGTAGCTGCGGCCTGGTTTGAGCACCGGGCCCCGATCCAGTTTCATGTGCGTGCCTTTGCCGGTAGTGAGCGTGGGCCTGAAGCAATGGCCCAGGCTCGTGGGGCCGCCGACGGCGATGCCGAGGAAGTCCCCCACCGCCATGGGCGACTCGTCCTGATGCGCGCTGCTGAACCAGCCCAGCATCATATCTGCGTCCGGGCCGCCCACAGTCATCGCCACCTTGCCGCGCGCTTCGAGCCGCTGATCGAGATCGAACGGCCCGACGCGATCGGCGTAGTAGCCGTAGCGTCCGCTGCGCCACAGATCGCCGCCAATCTCGCCCGCTTTGCCGCCCGCATGGCTGGTGGAACTAAACCCGAAATGGTGCGCCCCGACCTGCTCCCGGTCTTCGTAGGTGTCGTGATTGCCGGAGCCGATCCAGCCGGGATCGCGGCTGAGATCGAGCGCGCGTCCATCGAGTTGCAAATCGGCAAAGTAGATCGTGGCCACACCACCGGCTTTCATCATGTTCATCACCCCGAAGCGGTCGAAGGTGGTGCCCTGCTGCTTGTAGCCTGCGGGCAGGTTCACCGAAAAAGTCCGGCCTTCAAAGTCGCCGGGCTGTGCGCTGTCGCTGGTGAGCTTGATGTCGAACGCGCCGCCGTTGTTGTTGGCTTTTGGGTCGTAGCGCAGCGTCCAGTGGTAGGGCGTGCCGTCGTTTTTCAGCGGCGTGGGCCTCATCTCCTGCTTCAGCTCCGGTTTGCGATATTGCTCATACCTGGTGACGAAGGTGCCGCAGCCCTGGTTTTCGCCCGTCAGCAGCCGCACCGCGAGCCGTCCGCCTTTGCTCTCGAAATCCAGGTGCAATCCCAGCGAGCCGATGGGCCGTCCGCTGCCGCCGGGCTGCTTTGCATTGAACCAGCCGAAGAACACGCCCGCGCCCGGTTGCGAGGCCTTGATGGCAAGACTGCCGGAGGCCGCGAGCGGATCATCGAGCGTCTTGGGTGCAATCTCTTTGGCATAGTAGGAGGGCTTCGTCGTGCGCGTGATCCTGCCGCCGATCTCGCCGACCGCCTTTCCCACGAACTCGGTGGCGCTGTAACCAAAGTCCTGCTTCACCACCGGCGGCGCCTTGAGTTCGACACGGTTGTTGCGCCCCTCCCAGCCGGGATCGCGATCGAAGGTTTGAGTCTTGAGCGCATCCGCGCTCTGCGCATGGGCGCAAAGAATCGCCGAGAGCGCGAGGAGCGACGTGATGGACTCGAGTGGCGTTTCTCTCATGGGGTTTGAATTTGTGTGGGATGTGAAGATGGGAGCTATCGCGGCGTCTGCCAGTAGCGAACTGCTTCCAAGGTCGAATTTTTCCACCGTCCGATCCGGCGGGCACGTCATCCCAGGGCTGCTCCTTCGTCGCCTTGTCCTTCTCCCCGAATCTCGAAACGTCCGGCACCAGCACTGGCTCCGCGCCCTCGGCGCTGGATCCAGTAGTGGCGGCTCTCGTTTCGCGCCGGACCGCCGAAGACGGCTTCCTCAAACGGCACCTCGAATTCGCCCCCGGGACCGAGCATGAGCACCAGCGCGCGTTGCCCCGGTCAGACTTCTCGCCCTTTCTGGACGAAGCGATTGCACATGATCTCACTTTCCCCGGCAACTCGCCGCTTGAAGCTGAGACACCGCCTCGACTACAATGCTTTCCATGTCCCCTGAGACCATCGAAACCCGGGCGCACACCACGAGCGAAGGCGTGCTCAACCTAAGCGTCCACGTCGGCGTCCTCGATGCCGAAGTCGCGGTCACGGTTCACGTCCGACCGGTGGCACCCGCATCGGAACTGGATGCCAACGGCTGGCCAAAGGGCTTTTTCGAGCAGGTCGCCGGCTCCATGCCCGAGTTGCGGCGCGGTCCACAGGGGGACTTTGAGACCCGGCTGTCGCTGGCATGAGATACCTGCCGGACACCAACGCCTGCATCACCCTGCTCCGAGCGCGCCATGCGCAGTTGATCGCCCGCTGGCAAGCGACCCCGGCGAGCGAGGTGGTGCTCTGTGCGGTCGTGGG
>JBGSYE010000003.1:0-3854 GCA_041751075.1 Chthoniobacteraceae bacterium | reverse complement strand
GCCGAACTGCTCCAGCGCTTCCGCGCCATCGCCTCCGCTCCCGAGAGCTTCGCGGACTACCCGGAACAAGACGCCACCGGACGGCGCGTCGAGGTTCATGTGTTCGGCAAGTTCGCGATCAAATACTGGGACGACTTCGCCGACCGGCATCTCAAGATCCTCGACATCCACCCAGCGGACCGCCGGTCGCGCTAGCCAACGGTGCGCACGGTGGAGTCGTGCGTTCGTTGTGCTTGTCCTCGCGGGCTCGGATGCTAGTAAAGCTTCTTATGTCCACATCCAAACGCTTCCGCGCAGGGGTTCTTTTTGGGGATGAAGTGAAGGAACTCCTCGACTACGCCAAGGCCCAGCAATTCGCCCTGCCGGCGATCAATTGCATCGGGACCAATACCGTCAACGCCACGCTCGCCGCCGCTCGCGAACTGAATTCCCCCACGATGATTCAGTTCTCGAACGGCGGAGCCCAGTTCTTCATCGGCAAGACTGTGAAGGGCGACAACCAGCTCGGGCCGGTGCTCGGCGGCATCGCCGGCGCGCACTATGTGGATGCGGCGGCGAAGGCTTACGGCGTGCCGGTGATCCTGAACAGCGACCACTGCGCGAAGAAGCTGCTGCCGTGGGTGGATGGAATGCTCGCGGCGAGCGAGGAGCAGTTCGCGAAGACGGGCCGGCCGCTCTACAGCTCGCACATGCTCGATCTTTCCGAGGAGCCGCTGCATGAGAATCTGGAGATCTGCGCGAAGTATCTCGCACGCATGGCGAAGATGGGTATGACGCTCGAGATCGAGCTCGGCGTGACCGGCGGCGAAGAGGACGGCGTGGACAATTCGGGCGTCGAGGAGTCGAGCCTTTACACGAAGCCCGAGGAAGTGGCGCAAGCCTACGAGACGCTCTCAAAGATCAGCCCGAACTTCACCGTCGCCGCCGCCTTCGGCAACGTGCATGGGGTGTACAAGCCGGGCAATGTGAAGCTCAAGCCGACGATCCTCCGCGACTCGCAGGAGCACATCGAGAAGACGCTCAAGACCGGACCGAAGCCGGTGAACTTTGTCTTCCACGGCGGCTCCGGCTCGACGCGCGAGGAGATCCGCGAGGCGATCGGCTACGGCGCGATCAAGATGAATCTCGATACCGATGTCCAGTGGGCATTCTGGGACGGTGTGCGCGCTTACGAGGCGAAGAATCACGACTACCTCCAGGGGCAGATCGGCAATCCGAAAGGCCCGGACGCGCCGAACAAGAAGTACTACGATCCGCGCACCTGGCTCGGTGCCGCGGAGGAAGCGGCGACGAAGCGGCTGCTCACGTCTTTCGAGGATCTCAACTGCGTGAATCGCAACGCATGAAGACGAAGTGCCAAAACGGAAGTACCGAGAGCCAGGCAAGGCTCAAGGAGGAAGAGAGAAGCCTCCAAGCAAAGAGCGCGCGTCGCTTGAAACTTCCTCCCTGTTCCTTGGCTCTTACCTGGTTCTTGGTACTTTTGTCTTGGAACTTCCCCGCCGCCGCCGCTCCGCCCGCACTCACCGCCGACAAGGCCGCGAAGATCGCGCAGGAGCAGCTCACCTCCCGCAACCTGCAAGGGAGGCACCACATCTCGTCACTCGTGCTGGAGAAGTCTTCGATCGCGAGCAAGGAAGTGCGCTGGGTGGCGATCTTCACCCCGAGCATCCCGCTCGGCGGCCGCAAGGAAATCGGCGCGGAGATCGGCATGGATGGCAGCGTCGTGCGGCTGGTGAACAAGGCGGCGAAACCGTAGGGCGCGCGTGGCGACTGCCCGCTCGCTTTATTTCGCACTCGCCTGCTGCGCGTGCCTGTTTGCGGCGCCATCCGGCGGCATCCGATGGACGCTCATCCGCAGCCGCATCGCGAAGGAGTTTCCGTCCGTCCAGCAAATCACCACCCACGATCTCGCCGCGTGGCTCGCGGATGGGAAGCGCGCAAAACCCGCGCTGCTCGACGTCCGGGCGCCGGAGGAATTTGCAGTGAGCCACCTCCCCGGCGCGCGGCGCGTCGATCCCGATGCGACTGCAGCGCAGGTCGGTCTCGCAAAGGACGCACCCATCGTCACCTACTGCTCGGTCGGTTATCGGTCGTCGGGGCTGGCGGACCGCTTGCGGCAGGCGGGTTACTCGCGCGTGCGAAATCTCGATGGCTCGATCTTCCAATGGGCCAATGAGGACCGGCCGCTCGTGCGCGATGGCGGGCCGGCGACCCTGGTGCATCCGTTCGGCGGGATGTGGAGCGGGATGTTGAAGAAGGAACGGCGCGCACCGATCGGGAAGAAATGAACGTCGGACATTCAACATCCAACATCCAGCATCCAATAGAGCGCGAGCGCCGCAGACCATTGGGTGTTGGATGTCGGATGTGGGATGTTGAATGTATCGCCCGTGGCGGAAGGCCATGACCTTCTCCGCGCCCGCCAAGATCAATCTCTCGCTCCGCGTCCTGGCGCGACGCGACGATGGCTTTCACGAGATCGAGAGCCTGATGGCGCCTCTCTCTCTCTGCGACACCCTGGAGATCGCGCCTCACGATAGAGGCTTCGAGTTCGGGTGCGACGACGCTTCGCTGCCCGTCGATGACACCAATCTCGTGGTGCGCGCGACTAAGCTCTTCTGTGCGACGCATGGCATCGAGCCGCGAGTGCGGATCGAACTTCGCAAGCGAATTCCGCACGGCGCGGGACTCGGCGGCGGCAGCAGCGATGCCGCGACGGCGCTGCTCGCCCTGGACGAACTTTTCGGCACGAAGCTCCCGCTCAACGCGCTCGCGGAACTCGCCGCTCAGCTCGGCTCCGACGTGCCATTCTTCCTGCATCGCAGCGCCGCCGTGGTGCGCGGGCGCGGTGAGAAGGTGACTCCATGCGACTTTCCGCACGCGCTCCCCTTGCTCCTCATCAAGCCGCCCTTTGGCGTGCCGACACCGTGGGCCTATCAGCGCTGGCGCGACTCCCGCGAAATCCCCGGCGTCTGCTACGCCGCGCAGGCCTTTGCGTGGGGAGAATTGGTCAACGATCTGGAGCGGCCCGCTTTCGAGAAGTATCTCTTTCTCGCCCAACTCAAGACGTGGCTCCTCGCGCAGCCCGAGGTCGCTGGCGCGCTGATGTCCGGCTCGGGTGCGACGGTTTTTGCGGTGCTGCATTCGGCGGAAGCTGGCATCGCATTGCGGGACCGCGCTCGGGCGGAGTTTGGGGAGGATTTGTGGATTGCGCCGTGCGCCACTGCCGCTCCTTGAGAAACACGCCGGCATTCTGAGCGAAGCGTAGAGCGAGTGTGGCGCCAGCCCACACGCTTCCGGGGCGGAGGCGAGCGGAGAAGCGAGTGGGCTGACGCCACACTCGCTCTACGCTCCAGCAGCGAGGTAGTGCTGCAATCGCCCGGCGACGAAGGCGATCTCCCCGTCGCTGATCGAGAAGGGCGGGGCGAGGCTCAGCACATTGCTGCTCGGCGAATCGGCGAGGAGGATCAATCCATCGCGCAATGCCCGCTGGACAATCGAGAGCGCCAACTCCGTCGCGGGCATTCCCGATCCCTCCAGGACGACCTCCACTCCGAGCATCAGCCCGAGCCCGCGCACCTCGGCGATCTGCGGCGAATGCAAACCTTCAAGCGCCCCGCGGAGTTTCGCACCACGTTCGCGCACCGACGCCGCCACCGCCGGATCGGCGTGCTGCTCCAGTGAGGCGAGGGCCATCGCGCAGCCGAGCGGATTGCCGAGAAAGGTGCTGGTGTGCAGCGCCTCGCCGGTGGAGAGCGGCCACGCATCCATCACCTCCGCGCGGCCGATGCACGCGGAGAGGGGAAAGCCGCCGGTGAGAGCCTTGCCGACGCACACGATGTCCGGCACGACGC
>JBGSYE010000002.1:0-4279 GCA_041751075.1 Chthoniobacteraceae bacterium | reverse complement strand
CTGATCGTTCGTGATCAAGCCCACGCGCAGCCCGCGCGCGGTAAGCGCTTGCGCCAGCGCGGCCACCGCCGTGGTTTTCCCGGCGCCGAGGAAGCCGCCGATCATGAGGTAACGCGCGCGCCCGGCGGCGAGGTGATTTTGGGATGATTCGTTCATGGAGCTTCCTCATGGGATTGTTTTTCGAGAATGCGATCGATCGTGGTGTCGAGCAGCGCCCGATACGATTCGAGGTCGAGGCATTTGGCATCCGGCACACCGTCGAATTCATACAACCAGCCCGCGCCATACGGCTGTTCGCCGACAAGTTCGACCTGCGCCGCGAGCACAGGATTGCCGCCCGCGAAGCGCCCGTCCGCCACGCAATAAATGTCGCTGATCGCCTTGAAGCCTTCGATGGCCCCGATGATCTCGCCGCTGGCCACCGCGTCGCCCTCCCTTTTCTCGAACTGCAAATCGACGATCTCGCCGAGCATCCGCGTCGCGAATTTCGTGAAGCCCACGCGCCACCGTCCTTCGCTCTCTCGCGCCAGCCAGAAGTGCGATGGGCTGTAGAGACACTCCGTCGGCAGATGGGTGACGAAATTCGAGCGCTTGTAGAATGAAGTAGCCGGCACGGGGAAAAAGCAGCCCTGACTGTAGTCCGAAATCGCCACGGCGCCCGCAACATCGTTGTGGAGCGGATTTTTTCGATCCGTCACGCGGCGGCGGACTGCAAAACATTCACCGGCTCGCTCCACCCAGCATCGCAACGCGCACTTGCCCCGAGTCCGCATCGTGTCCACTACTGGTCAGGTCGTTGTGACCGGCGAGTGCAGTCGAAATCGCGCCACTCAACGCTCAACCCTCAACCCTCGACCTCCTCGATGAACGTCCCCGACGACCTCTCCTACGCTCCGTCCCATGAATGGCTCCGCACCGAAGGCGACACGGGCACCATCGGCATCTCGGATCACGCGCAGCACGAACTCACCGACGTCGTCTTCGTCGAGCTGCCGCAAGTCGGCGCGGAGGTGAAGGCGCATCAGCAGATCTGCGTGGTGGAATCGGTGAAAGCGGCGAGCGACATCTACTCGCCGGTCTCCGGCACCGTCGTCGGTGTGAACGACGCGCTCAGCTCGAATCCCGCCCTGCTCAACACCGACCCCTACGGCGAGGGCTGGATCTTCAAAATCCGCATCGCGGGAGAGGTCGAGGGGCTCAAGACCGCCGCGCAGTACCGTGAGCAGATCGGCGGGTGACGGAAACAAGCGGTGAAATGAACTTGGAAAAAAGGAGACCGCGCCCCCTCGCTGAGCGCTCGCCTGCCGCTTTGTTCCGGGCTTCGAGCTTCGAGCTCCGAGCTCTCTATTTCGCACTGGCCTTGCTGCTGCCGCTGGCAGTCCATGCCGACCTCGTGCTCGTGCAGAAGGTCGAGGGCGGCGGGCAATCCGGCGAGCAGACCATCCACATCAAGGACGGCAAATCCCGCGCGGATCTGGCGTCCACCTTGAGCCTCATCACCGACGGCGCGACCGGCGACGCCTACACGCTGAAGCATGGGGATCGCACCTACATGAAGATCCCCGCCGCGCAGAGCCAGGCGATGATCGAGGAGCTGCGCCAGAAGCGCGGCGACGCTCCGCCGCCGGAGCTCAAGCCCACCGGGAAGATGGAAAAAGTGGGCGAGTACGAATGCGAGATCTTCACAACCGACCTCGGCGGACTCGCCGTGACCTACTGGATCGCGAAGGGATTCCCCAACTACGCCGCGATCCAGAAACAGCTCAGTGCGGTGCAGTCCGGCTCCCTCGCCCTATCATCGCAGGGGCTCATGCCCGATCCCGCGACCTTCCCCGGCATGACGATGAAGACCGTGATCGAGCTGGGCGGAAAGAAGGTGACGACCACGACGCTCTCGGTGCGCGAAGCGCCGGTAGCCGCGACGCTTTTCGAGATTCCGCGCGGGTATCGGGAAACGCCGACGCCCGAGCTGCAGTTCGTGCCAAAGTGACGGCAGCCGGCTGCGCTGATGCCTCCGCTGATCCTCGCCTCCGCCTCGCCTCGCCGGCGCGACCTGCTCACGCGCGACGGCTACCTCTTTACCGTCGTGCCCGCGCATGTCGTCGAGGTCACGCCACCGCATCTCACGCCGGCGGAGATCACACTCTACAATGCGCGACTCAAAGCGCGCGCCGTCGCCGCCGCCCATCCGGGCGCGCTGGTGCTCGGCGTGGATACGGTGGTCGCTTTTGAAGGTGAAGTCTTTGGCAAGCCGCGGGACATGGAGGAAGCCCTCGCGATGCTCTCCCGCATGAGCGGGCGCGTGCATGAAGTGTGGTCCGGCGGCTGGCTCGCGCGCGGAGCCGAGGAGAGGGGCTTCACTGAAGCGACCCGCGTGCGCTTTCGCGCGCTGGCGGAGCCGGAGTTGCGCGCGTATCTCGCCCGCATCGGCCCGCTCGACAAAGCCGGCGCGTATGCGGCCCAGGACGATCGCGGTGAACTCATCGAGCACGTCGAAGGCTGCTTCGACAACGTCGTCGGCCTCCCAATGCGCGCCCTCGCTCGCGCCCTGCGAGCCTGGGGAGCAGGCAGTGGTCAGAGTCCAGAGGACGGTAATTGAAGGTCAGTGGAGGCAGTTCAGCTAGCCACAAAAACTCGCGGCCACCTAAAGGCAGCGCCGGGAAATGGCGCGGCTGGCGCGAGGCGCCAGCGCCAGCGAATTCCCGCACTGGCCCGACGGATCGCTGCGCGCGCGACTCACCGGATCGTGAGCGTCCCCCCATCCACCGGCAGCCCCGTGCCGGTGATGAACGACGCCTCGTCCGTGCAGAGAAAAAGCGCTGCGGCAGCGACTTCCTCAGGTCGCCCCATGCGTCCGATGGGCTGCGTCTTCGAGAGCTTCTCAAACATCTCCGCCTCGCGCCCCGGATAATTCTTAGCGATGAAGCCATCGACGAACGGCGTATGGACGCGCCCCGGCAGCAAGGCATTGCACCGGATGCCCTGATCGATGAAGTCGCGCGCCACCGCGTAGGTCATGGCCAGCACCGCGCCCTTGCTCGTGGCGTAGGCAAAGCGATCCGGGATGCCCATCACCGCGACCGTCGAGGCGAGATTCACGATGGCCCCGCCGCCGTCCGCGACCATGAAGCGCAACACCGAACGCAGGCAATTCGCCGGCCCAAACACATTCACCCGTTGCACCCGCTCGAAGTCCTCGGGCGTCGTGGTGAGCGCGTTCCCGACGTGGGCGATGCCGGCGTTATTAATGAGAATGTGGATGCGTCCCTGGCGCTCGTGGATCGCGGCGACGACCGCATCCACCGCCGCCGCATCCGCGACGTCGCAACTCTCCGCCGCGGCGATCCCGCCTGCTGCCGTGATCTCCTCCACCGCGCGATCCATCGCCTCCTGGTCCCGATCGAGGATCTCGACCGCGGCGCCCTCCTTTGCGAAGAGCCGCGCCGTGGCGAGCCCGATGCCGGAGGCGCCTCCGGTGATGATGGCAGTTCTGGATGCAAGTTTGGACATGGTGCGAGCGGAATGAGAATGCGCGAAGATCGGCGACCCGCCGCGATGTTTCCAATGTCCCTTCGGGACACAAGACGTTTGCACCACTTTTAATCCCACGTTTTAGACGCCCTCTCGGGCGCTGGAGGCTTGTCCGCTCGTTGCAAACGGTGGATACCATCGCACCGATGCTGATCGCCCCAAATCTCGAAACTTCCGCCCGCGCATACCTGCGTTCGTTTCCGCCCCAGACGGCGAAGAAGGGCGCGGCGATCTTCGCAGGCGGCTCAGTCCGCAACGCCGAGGCGGGCGACGGGGACATCGGTTTTGCGACCGTCATCGGGACGCTGCCCTACGAGGTGACGCTGGCCTGCGAGGATGGAGAATGGTTCGGCGAGTGCACCTGCCCGATGGAAGCGGATTGCAAGCACTGCTACGCCGCGATGCGCGCGCTCATCGAGTGGGGTGACGCTCCCTCGGTTCCCGCAGCGAAGCCGGTGCCGAGGTCGGCGCCGCCGGCGTCGCCAAAGAAATCCTTCCCCGCCTTCATCGAGCAGAAGCTCGGGCGCAAACTCCAGGGCGGCGAGAAACGCGCGGTCACGGCGATCGACGAACTCTTCAAATACCACGCCCACTCCGCCCACATCGCCGAATACCTGCTCGCGCCCCTCCTCGGCAGCGCGCGCAGTTGGCACTACGAGATGCACCGGCTCTGGCCCGCGCCCCCGCGCGACGCCTGGGAGGCGTGGCTCTACATCGCGCACTTTCTACGCGGGCGGAAAAAGAGCGC
>JBGSYE010000001.1:0-13747 GCA_041751075.1 Chthoniobacteraceae bacterium | reverse complement strand
CCGGGACGCGCCGATAGCGAGTGGCCTGACGGCACACTCGCTCTACGCCGCGATCCCGTGCCATCCTCCCGCTCATGCGCACTCCCCTTCGCTCGATCCTCCTCCTCGCCCTCCTCAACTTTCACGCCGCCGGTGCGGATTGGCCCGAGTGGCGCGGCGCCGGCCGCACCGGCGTCTGGAACGAAATGGGCATCGTCGAAAAGCTGCCTGCCGATGGGCTCACGTTCCGGTGGCGCGCACCGATCCGCGGCGGCTACTCCGGGCCGGCGGTCGCCGACGAACGTGTGTTCGTCACAGATTTCACGCCGACGGATTTCCCCTACGGCACGGAGCGCGCGCTGTGCCTCGATGAAGCAACCGGCAAGGTGCTCTGGCAGCATGAGTGGAAGGCCGATTACCGTCCGCTCATGCCCGCGTATGCGATAGGGCCGCGGGCGACGCCGACGGTGGATGGCGACCGCGTCTATGTCCTCGGCGCCACCGGCACACTCGCCTGTCTCGACGCGAAGACCGGCGCGGTGCGCTGGCAAAAGGATTACCAGAAGGACTACGGGACGCCGGTCCCGGTGTGGGGCATGGCGGGCTCCCCGCTTGTTGACGGACCACGACTGATCTGCCTCGTCGGCGGAAAGAGCGACGCGATGATGGTCGCCTTCGACAAACTCACCGGCGCCGAACTCTGGCGCGCACTGCCGGGCGGCGGCGACCCGGGCTACGGCCAGCCGATCCTCATCGACGCCGGCGGCGCGCCGCAGCTCATCATCTGGCTGCCCACCGGAGTGGCCTCGCTCGATCCGACAAACGGCAAAGTGCATTGGCAGGAGCCGTGGGACATCCGCGCCGGGCTCACCGTGGCGACCCCGATCTTCGACGGATCGCGCCTGCTGGTCTCCGCGTTTTACAATGGCTCGATTATGTTCGCGCTCGACCCCGACAAACCCGCCGCCAGCATCCTCTGGCGCGACACGCGACCCGGCGAGATCAACACCACCGGCCTGCATTGCCTCATCAATACGCCGGTGCTCGATCGCGATCACCTCTACGGAGTGTGCAGCTACGGCCAGTTGCGCTGCCTCGACGCGCAGACCGGCGAACGCGTGTGGGAAACGATGGATTTGACGAAGGAGAAAGCGCGCTGGTCCACCGCCTTCATCGTGCGCAATGGCGACCGCTACTTCATCAACAACGACCGCGGTGAACTCGTGATCGCGAAACTCTCCCCGAAAGGCTTCGAGGAAATCTCGCGCGCCAAGTTAATCAAGCCCACGTCCCGGGGCGGACGCCGTGAATTCGGCGCGGTGAACTGGTCCCACCCCGCCTACGCGAACCGCCACATCTTTGCCCGCAACGACGAGGAGATCGTCTCCGCGTCCCTGGCGAAATAGGCTGCCGTCACTCGACGGCGCCACCGCGCTTCTTCTGCTTTGGCTTCTTGCCCGCTTCCGCCGCGGCGGCTTCGAGCGCGGCGGGGAGTTTCGGCTCCTGCGCCTTGAGCCAGGTGTCGTAGCCCTTCGTCCGACCACCGACGTATTTGTACGTCTCGAAGACGGCAGCGTTGCCCAAGGCACGCGGGTCTTTCTCCTCCTTCAGCATTTCGATCATCCGGTAGCGCAGAGCATTCATCGTCTCGGTGTGGGCGAGATCGCTGGCGAGATTCACGATGCACTCCGGGTCGCGGACGATGTCGTAGAGTTCATCCGCGGGACGTTTGCCAAAGGAGAGGTCGTAGAAGAATCCGCCGAGCGCCTTGAGCACTTCCTTGGTCGGACTCGGGTCGCAATTGCCAAAGTCCGTCTCGGGATTTCCGGCGGGCCAACGGTCGGGGTGGAAGTTGTGGACGTAGAGGAATTGCTTCGTCCGCAGCGCGCGCACCGGGTAACCCCAGTCGTTCGGGCGGCCGATGTCGTGGCGCTCTTTCCCCGCGAGCATGGTGTCGCGGTTTTCGATCCAGCCGGACTTCTCCGAGCGCAGGATGTTCACGAGGCTTGTGCCTGTCATCTGCGCGTGGGGCTTGAGTCCGGCAAGTTCCAAATAGGTCGGCGCGAAGTCGCGCACGTTGATGAAGTCCTCGACGACGCGGCCCGGCTTGATCGCCGCGCTCCAGCGCATCGCCAGCGGCAGATGGAAGGCGTCCTCGTGGATCTGCCCTTTCACAAAAGGAAACGGCATCCCGTGATCGGACGTGATGATGATGAGCGTGTTGTCGAGCTGGCCGGCGGCCTCGAGCACGTCGAGCGCGCGGCCGATCTGTGTGTCGCCCCATTCGACTTCGATCGCGTAGTCGAGCAGGTCGCTGCGCACGATCTCGGTGTCGGGGAAAAAGGCGGGCACTTTCACATCCTCGAGCTTCTTCCCGAGCCGCAAGCCGGAGCCCGGTTCGTAGGCACGGTGCGGCTCCTTGAAGCCCATCCAAAAGCAGAACGGCTTGTCCGCCGGACGCTGTTTCAAGAAGTCCTCGAAGTTCGCAACGTAGTCGTCGGAGGCGATCGCATTGGCCGGCACCGCCTGCTTTTTTCCGACGAAGTCCGGCCCCGCGGGATTGCGCGTGCGGCCAGCCAGCGTCTTGAAGTCGCCCGGCCCCCAGCCTTTGCCCGTGAGCCCGACGGTGTAGCCGGATTTCTCCAGCAGGTCCGGATAGACCTCGAAGTCCTTCGGAAAATATCCGCCATGCGAGACCGCCTCCTCAAGCTGCCACGTATTGCGGCCGGTGAGGATGCTCGCGCGGCACGGGCTGCATTTCGGATTCGAGGTGAAGGCGTTTTTGAAGAGCACGCCCTCGCGGGCCACGCGATCGAAGTGCGGCGTCTTCACCCAATCGCAGCCATAGGCGCCGGCGTGCGTGCTGCCATTCCAGTCGTCGAAGATGATGAAGAGGATATTCGGACGGTCGGCGGCGTGGAGGGCGGAGCCGATGAGGACGAACAGGGCGACGAGGGAGAGGCGAGGGATCATGCGGAGAAGATTACAGCAGGGAGTCGCCGCAGAGCGAGCGTGCCTTCCATGCCGCTCGCTCTCCGGTTCATTTTCAGATTCTCTCCGCGCCATTTCCACCTAGTCTCCCATCCCCATGAAGCTCCCCACCCTCCTGACCCTCGCACTTTGCATCGCCGTCTCCGCAGCCTTTGCAGCCGAGACGAAGCCGGCCGCCAAACCCGCAGCCAGACGCGCTCCGAATCCCGCCTACGCAAAGATCGAAGATGTGCCGGGCCTGCCGCGCGTGCTGCTCATCGGCGATTCGATCTCGATCGGCTACACCCTCGACGTGCGCAAGCTTCTCGACGGAAAAGCGAACGTCCATCGCATCCCGACCAATGCCGGCCCGACCCCGAATGGCCTCGAGAATCTCAAGGCTTGGCTCGGCGACAAAAAGTGGGACGTGATCCACTTCAACTGGGGACTGCACGACCTGAAATTCATCGTCGGAGAGGACAAGTCGAAGATCGTCCCCGTGGAGACCTCCGGCGCAAAGCACCAGGTGCCGCTCGCGGAATATGAGAAGAATCTCGCGGAGCTGGTCACTCAACTGAAAGCCACGGGCGCGAAGCTCATCTGGTGCTCGACCACACCCGTCGTGCCCGGCACGAGCGGGCGCCAACCGGACGACGTGCTGAAGTACAACGAAGCCGCCGCGCGCGTGATGAAAGCCGCTGGCGTCCCCATCAACGATCTCCACGCACACGCCCTGCCGCAGCTCGGCGATGGCAAACAACTCCCGACCAATGTCCATTTCTCCCCCGCCGGCTCGAAGATGCTCGCGGAGAAAGTGGCCGCGGAAATCGAAGCGGCGCTGCCGAAGAAGTAGCCCGGCTGAAGAAAGTATTCAGTGTGCAGTGTTCAGTAGTCAGGGCGCGGCGGAGATTGCGCGGAAGCGGATCTGAACACTGCACACTGAATACTGATTCCTCCTCCCACCCATGCCCCACAAAACCAGTGCCATCTCCCCCGATTGGTGGGACTATACCTGCCTCGACAGCGACATCGTCGATGCCGTCGCTCGCCTCACCCCGCGCGAAATCGAGAAGCTCAGCCGCCCCGGATTCCGCGTGGTCTTCTACGATACGCTCGAGGATTTCTACCTCGCCGAGGCGCTCGAGTACATCGCCGCGTGGAAGCAGAGCACCGCTGACAACCCCGTCGGCATCTGCGGCCCGATCGGCCCCACCGAGCAACTCCCACTCGTCGCCCGGCTCGTGAATGAACTCGGGCTCGACGTGCGCTCCGGGCACTTCTGGGGGATGGACGAGTGGTTCGACGCGGCGACGGGCAAGGAGGTGCCGGTCACGCATCCGCTGAGCTTTGAGACAGCGGATCGCGAAATGTGCATCGAACGGATCGCGAAGAAGCAGCGGATGCCGGACGCGCATTTGCATTTCCCGAAAGCCGACACCGCCGCGTATCGCAAGACGTGGGATGCCGGCGTGCGCTGCGCCGTGATGCAAGGCGGCCAGGGCGACGTGAAACACTGGGCCTTCAACGATCCCCTGCCCCGCCGCGGCAAATACAAAGCCGCGCCACCGACGCCTGCCGAATACCGCAAGCTCACCACGCGTGTCGTCGAGTTGCACCCGCTGACCATCGCGCAAAACGCCCGCACCAGCGGCGGCGGCAATATCTCGATGGTCCCCACGCAAGCGATCACCGTCGGCCCGGTCGAGACTTGGAAGGCAGAAAAGGTCTCGATCTGGCAGGCCGGGACACACGACAACCCCTTCGGCCAGCGCCTCACCGCGTATCTCATCTCGAAGCGGCTCCCGACCTCGTGTGTGCCCATGTCGCTCCTCGCGGATCACCCGGATGTGCAATTCAACTACTACCGAGGCGGCTTGGGCTCGTGCGCGGTGGAGATGCACTGAGCGGAAGAAGTACCAAGAGTCAGGAACCAAGAACCAAGTAAGAGCCAAGGAGTAAGCAGAAAAGGTCCAAGGCTCGCCGCTCCACCCGTTGCCAGCTTGAAACTTCTTCCCTTGGACTTTGAACCTTACCTGGTACTTGGCACTTCCCTCTTGAAACTTCTCCCGTGAACCGCCGCACCTTCCTCCGCACCCTCGTCCTCGCCACGGCGGCTCCCGCCTTCGCCGCGGCGGATTTCCGGCTCCGCTACCTGCTGAGTTCCGCGATGTATGGCACGGGCAGGCTGGAGGACATCGTGCCCGAGGTGAAGAAGGTCGGCGCGACTCACATCGACCTCTGGCCGATGAAACACGGCGATCAGCGCGAACAGATGGACGCAATGGGACACGAGGCGTTTGCTGCTCTGCTCGATCGACACGGCGTGAAGCTCGGCTGCCTCACGCGCTACGATCTCGGCCCATTCGGGCTCGCGGAGGAGATGAAGGTCGCGCAGCGATTTGGCTGCCCGACGATCATGACGGGAGGGAAGGGACCGAAAGGACTGAAAGGCCCGGAACTCAGAGCCGCGGTGAAACTCTTCGCCGAAGACATGAAGCCGCACTGCGCGGAGGCGGAGAAGGCGGGGGTCACGATCGCGATCGAGAATCACGGCAACGGCTTGATGGAGTCGCCGGACAGTATCCGGTGGCTGGTCGAGTTCGCTCCGTCGCCGGCACTCGGCATCGCCTTTGCGCCGTATCATCTGCCGCAGGATGAACCACTGCTCGCCGCGCTCCTGCGCGATTGCGGGAAATATCTCGCCGTCTTCATCGCCTGGCAGCACGGCAAGGGCTGCATGAAGCCAATGCCGAAGGACGACGAGTTGCTCCAGATGCCAGGACGCGGTCCGCTCCACTTCGCCCCCCTGCTCGCCGCGCTGCGCGAGATCGACTTTCAGGGATTCACAAATGTCTTCATGCATCCCACGCCGCGCGGCATCCCGATCGTCGAAGAAGGCACGGCGGCGGTGACCGCCGAGATCAACCGCGCCCGGGAGTATCTCGAACGAACGCTGGCAAAGGCGTAGAGCGAGCGCGCTTTGCTCTTACTCTTGAACTTGAACTTTCCACCATCCCCGAGAGAGCAAGTTCAAGTTCAAGAGTAAGAGCAAGTGAGCCGAGGCGCCGAGCGTTCCGCCGCAGCCGGGAGATTGATTGACAGCATGGGGCCGCCCCCTACGTTCGGGCACGAAAAGTGCGCCCTGCGAGGATTTGCTCCCGATGCAAGCTGCACCTGCCGAAGAGATTTCAGTCCCACGTATGCCTCATAAGATATTGGTGATCGACGATTCGCTCGCTGCTTCCCAGCTCGCCGAGAGCGTGCTGGCTCAGCATTTCAGCGGCGTCGATGTGCTGCTCGCGCAACGCGGGGCCGACGCTTTCGATCGCTTCAATGTCGCGCAGCCGGACGTGGTGCTGCTGGACGAAACGCTGCCCGACATGGACGCCGAGGCAGTCTGCTACCGCCTGCTGAACGATCCCGCCACGGCGAAGGTGCCGGTCGTCCTTTTCACCTCCAATGGCCACGGCGAAGCCATCGAGCAGCGCTACCAGAATGTCGTGAAGGTGCTGCAGAAGCCGGTAACGCCGGCGGCACTCCTGGAGGCGCTGACGGCTACGCTGAGCAAGGTGAAGCAGGCCGGCAATCCCGCGCGGCAGATGCTTTTCCACGATCCGTCGCGGACGGTGTTCAGCGGCCACACCGCGTTCTTCTCGCTCCGCTCGGCGCTGCAGATGGCGTATGCCGACAAGCTCACGGGCGTCCTCCGCTTCTTCATCAATCGCTACCCGATCGACCTCTACGTGTCGAAAGGGCGTTTCCTCTTCGCCACGTCGCGCAACTTCCAGCTCTACTGCCGGGAGTCGCCCGTGATCCTCTCGGCGACGAATATCGGCACGATCGTCGAAGGGCAGGTCATGCAGAGCGCGACCGGTTGCCCGATCTTTCTTTTCCTCTCGATTCGCGGCGGCTTTCCCCACGACGACGTGGCGCAGATCACACGCGATCACGGAATGCGGATTTTCGCGAACCTGTTCACCGCGGGCCGGGTGACTTTCGAGTTCGAGGAACTGCAGGAGTTTCCTGAGTTTGCGAAAAACTTTCCGGCGGCGCCGGAGGATCCGGACAACTGGATCCTCGGCTCGCTCCGGCATGTGAAATTCGAGAGCCTCATGGCGGCGCAGCGGCCCGATCCGAATGGCAGCCCGGCCTACACCCGCAAGGGTTACGAGCTCATCCAGAAGCTCAAGCTCAACGACGTCGAGGCGCGCTTCGCGACGGCGATCAATGGCGCCGAATCGCTCCAGGCCATCGCCAAGAAGATCGGCATCCCGCTGAACGACGCACTGCTCATCGTCTTCCGCTTCCAGGCGCTCGATATCATCGACTACTGGAGTTCCAGCGTTCTTTCGCTCCCGCAAGGGGCGGCGTGACCCCGGGCCTCCGGCCTGGGCTTGCTGAGGAACACGGGCAGGAGGGCTCGCGCCAAGGGAGGGTAAAAATCGCATCAGGCGCGCCGGAACCATTCGTCTGAGCCATACTTCGCCGCTACCAGACGTTCGGCCAGGTGGATCGCATCCTCCGGCAACACCACCGCTTCGACCTTCTCCGCCATCGCCTCAGCGAGCACTGTCGGGAAGCCGGACGGGAGCGATCCGAGTCGGATGCTGCCCTGATGCAGCAAGCCGCCGCGAGTGCGGCGCTGAGCGGCGCCAGCTATTTTGCTGGCACCTGCGAGGAGGTCGTGACGGACGGGATTTTGAAAGCACGCATCCGAGATCCTGCCCGCCGCAGAATCGGCAAGAGCGAGCCCCGGCGCATCGAGAACGCCAGCGATCACTTCATGAATCGCCCGGTAGGACTCGGCGGTGCCGTGGCGGCAGAACTCCGCGGTGCGGGGAATGATGAGTGAATAGGTGAAGTCCTCGCCGTGCGGGACGGTGCCGCCACCCGTCCAGCGCCGCACCAGGTCCCGCCCCGGCCAGGCCGCTTCCACGTCGCGCACCTTTCCGAAATAGCCGAACGAGACGGCGGGCCTCTCCCAGCGGTAGCAGCGCAGGAGCGGCTGCTCCACGGAGCGCAGGAGCGCCTCGTCGATCGCCATATTCAGCGCGGCGGAGTGCGGCTCGGGATCGTCGAGCCGCACCAGTTCTGCGAAGAGCATCCGGCTACAGAAGTTCCGGATAGTGACTCCGCGCGACGGCGTCGCACCGGGCGAGGATTTCCCCGGCGGAGTCGAGATCGCGGATCTCTTCGACGAGCTGCCGGCAGACGTTGTAGTCGAGGGACTGCACCGCTCTTTTCACCCGCGGCACGAGCGCCGCGCCGGTGCTCAACTCATCGACGCCGAGACCGACGAGCAGCGGCGTGAGGGAGATTTCGCTGGCCATCTCACCGCACACGCCGACCCAGATGCCCGCGGCGTGCCCGGCTTCCACGGTCATGCGGATGAGTCGGATGATGGCCGGGTGCGTGGGCTGGTAAAGGTGGGCGATGTGTTCGTTGAGGCGATCGACAGCGATCGAGTACTGGATGAGATCGTTCGTCCCGATGCTGAAGAAATCGACTTCCTTTGCGAGCAGATCGGCGGCGATGGCGGCGCTGGGGATTTCGATCATCGCTCCCACTTCCATCTCTTCGTTGAAGGCGAGGCTTTCGCTGCGCAGTTCGACGCGGCATTCCTCGAGCACAGCGTTCGCTTCGCGCAGCTCTTCGATGCCCGAGATCATGGGGTACATGATCTTCACGTTGCCCGAGGCGCTGGCGCGAAGGATCGCCCGGAGCTGCGTCTTGAAGATATCCACGCGCTCCAAGCAGAAGCGGATGGCCCGCCAGCCGAGGAAGGGATTGATCTCCTCGGGCATGTTCAGCGAGCTCATGAATTTGTCGCCGCCGAGGTCGAGCGTGCGAATGATGACGCCGTGGGGGCGCACCTTTTCGGCGACGGTGCGATACGCCTCGTACTGCTCGTCCTCGGTGGGAAGCTCGACCTTGTTGAGGTAAAAGAACTCCGTGCGATAGAGCCCCACGCCCTCGGCACCGCTTTCCGAGGCGTGGATGGCATCCTCGGGCAGCTCGATATTCGCGCTGAGGATGACGTGCCGCCCGTCGAGCGTGGTCGAGCTCGTCTCGCGCAGTTCGGTGAGCTTTTCCTCGACGGCCGTCTTCCGAATCTCCAGCTCGCCATATTCCCAGAGGGTCTGGTCGTTGGGATTGACGATGACGAGGCCGTTGTAGCCATCGAGGAGGACATGATCGCCCGTCTCCAGCCGCGCGCTGATGTCGTGCAGGCCGACGACGGCGGGAATGCAGAGCGACCTCGCCATGATCGCGGTGTGCGAAGTGCGGCTGCCGATGTCGGTGGCAAAACCGAGCGCCAGCGTGCGATTGAGCTGCGCGGTGTCGCTCGGCGCCAGATTGTGCGAGATGAGGATGTGCGGCGTCTTGATCGTCGAGAGGTCGCGGGAGCCGCGGCCCATCAGGTTGTTGATCACGCGCCGGGTGACGTCGTGGATGTCGAGCGCCCGCTCGCGCAGATACGGGTCGTCGATTTCACTCAGCGTCTTGGCGTAACGGTCGGCCACGGACTTGAAGACATATTCGACGTTCACCTTGTCACGCGTGAGCGTGCGCAGCACTTCGTCGATGAGCGTGCGGTCCTCGACCACGAGGAGGTGCGCGTCGAAGATGCTCGCGTCTTTTGCACCGATGGACTGCACGATCTTTTCCTGCAGCTCCATGATCTGCGCGCGCGTGGCCAGCAGCGCCGCCTCGAAACGCTGAATCTCGGCCGGGATCCCGGCCTCCTGGACCGCCTCGGGCTCCGGAGTCGCCTCTTCCGGGCGATAGACGAAGACGGTGCCCCGGGCGATCCCCGGCGAGACCCCGACCCCATGGAAACGCTGCTCGGCAGCCGATCCGCTCATACGGCGAAGCTCGAAATCCGAAGCTCGAAATCCGAAACAAATTCAAACCGATGGAAAGCCGGAAATCCAATGCCGCGGACCGCCATGGCAGCGACGCTCGTTTTGAAGATTCCCCCTCCTTGCATTTTGAGATTTGTTTCGAGCTTCGAGCTTCGAGCTTCGAGCTTTACGCCGTCAGTCTTCATCGAACTTCCTCGCGATGATCGCTTCGATCTCCGTCAGCGCCCGCTCCGCATCCGGACCTTCACAGGTGACGAGCAGCTTCGACCCGTGGCCGGCGGCGAGCATCATCAGCCCCATGATGCTCTTGCCGTTCACGCGCTCTCCGTCTTTTTCCACCCAGATCTCGCTCTTGTGCCTGCTACAGGTTTTTACAAACAGCGCCGAGGGTCGCGCGTGCAATCCGAGCCGGTTGATGATCGTGACTTCTTTGCAGGCGGCGGATTTGGGGAGATCGGTTTTGCGCGGGAACAAGCCCATTTAAAGCTCTTTCTTTTTCTTCTGCATCAGGTTCAGCAGGCGCTGATTGAATTCCACGGCGCTGTTCTGGCCCATGCTCTTGAGCTTCTGGTCCAGCGCAGCCACTTCGACGAGTTGGGACAAGTCGCGTCCCGTTCGCACGGGGATGGTGATGTGAGGAATCAGGATCTCGAGGATTTCGTAGTACTCTTGATCCAGTCCGATCCTATCCACCTCCTCCAATTCCTGCCAATCCTTTAGTGTCACGATCAGGTCGAGCCGCTTGTCGAGCCTCACGGAGCCGACTCCGAAGATGGACATGACGTTGATCACGCCGAGACCGCGGACCTCCATATGGTGCCGGGTGATATCGGGCGAGGTCCCGACGAGTTCCTTGCCCTCGAGGGCCCGGAAACGCGTCATGTCATCGCTCACGAGGCTATGGCCGCGCTCGAGCAGGCCGAGCACACACTCGCTTTTGCCGATGCCGCTCGAACCGCGGATGAGCGTGCCTACGCCCATGATATCGACCATCGAGCCGTACTCGCTTTTGCACGGGGCAAAGTCGTACTCGAGCGCGATCGTCGCTGCATTGATGAATTTCATCGTGACCATCGGCGTCCGGAAGACTGCCACGCCAGCGGCGGCCGCCTCCTCCAGCAGCGACGCCGGCGGCTTCATCCCGCGGGCGGCGATGGCACACGGGATGGACCGCTTGAAAAGCGCACGGCAGCGCATCCGCACTTCGGGCTCCGGGAGACTTTTGAGATAGGAAGACTCGGCGCTGCCGAAAATTTGCATGCGCTTTTCGGCGAAATAATTCAGGAAACCCGAGAGCGCGAGACCGGGCCGGTTGATGGTCGGCTCCTTGATCCGCCGATCGAATCCGACCTCGGGACCGATCACCTTGAGCTGCAGCGACTCCGAGTGATGCATGTAGAATTCCCCTACGGAAATGGTGGGGTGTTTCGCGTCCGGTGACTGCATCGCGCTGGACGGTAGCGGGGCGCGCACGCGGATGCAAAGGGCAACGTGGGCCGGGGTTTATCGTCCTCGTCCTCGTGCTCATGCTGGTGCTCGTCCTCGAAATTTACGCCACCGATCGAGGACGAGGACGAGGACGAGGACGGCCCGCCGAAGACGCGCACCGGTGGTCCAGCGTTTGCAACGGGGTGGCGGGTGCCATAATCCCTGACCCGATGACAGCCCCCAGTTTCCTCGCGCTCCTCGCGCTCGCCACGCCTCTCGCCGCCGACGACCGGCGCGGAAACAATCCAGACGCCGCGCCTTCCACGCCGCGGGAACAGCTCGCGATGTTTCATGTGCCGCCGGGATTTGAAGTGCAGCTCGTGGCCGCGGAGCCGCGGATCCAGAAGCCGCTCAGCCTGAACTTTGACGACGCCGGCCGGCTCTGGGCCACCGGCACCGCACTGTATCCATGGCCGGCGGCGACGGACGCCAATGGCCAGCCCATTCCGGGATTCGAAAAGGGCTGGCAGGAAATGGCCGGCGCTTTCCGAGTAGGAGAAACGGCGCCGAACCCGCCGCCCGCAGGAAAAGACACGCTGCGCATCCTCAGCGACTTCGGGAAAAATGGACGCGCGCGGAAGATCGTGACCTTCGCCGACGGCCTGAACATTCCCACCGGCGTCCAGCCCCTGCCCCGCCAGCCAGGCGCGCAGGGCGACAGCGCGATCGTCTTCTCGATCCCGAATATCTGGCGCATGACGGACACCGATGGCGATGGACGAGCCGACCTGCGCGAGCCGCTCTACGAGGGCTTTGGCTACACCGACACACACGGCATGTCGTCGAACTACCTGCACTGGATCGACGGCTGGATCTACGGCTGCCACGGCTTCCGCAACCACAGCGAAGTGAAGGATCGCTCTGGCCGCGTGACCGTCTTCGACAGCGGCAACACCTACCGCTTTCGCCCCGACGGCTCGCAGATCGAATACTACACGCACGGCCAGACGAATCCCTACGGCCTCACGGTCGATCCGCTCGGCAATTTCTTCAGTGCCGATTCGCACTCGAAGCCCGTGATGCTGCTCGTCCGCGGCGGCTACTACGAGGGCATCGGAAAGGCCCATGACGGACTCGGCTTCGCGCCCACGATCACCGACGACGATCACGGCTCGAGCGCCATCGCCGGCATCGCCTACTATGCCGACGACAAATTTCCCGAGGAATATCGCGGCAATCTTTTCAACGGGAATCCCGTCACCCGTCGGATCAATCGCGACCGCCTGGAATGGCACGGCTCGACGCCGCGCGCGATCCGCATGCCGGATTTCCTGACGTGCGACGACCCGTGGTTCCGCCCCGTGCAGGTGAAGCTCGGCCCCGACGGCGCATTGTGGATCGCGGATTTCTACACGCCGATCATCGGCCACTACGAAGTCCCGCTGACCGACCCGCGGCGCGATCAAAAGCACGGCCGCATCTGGCGCGTCGTGTGGCGCGGGGAAAACGCGGCCGCGGAGCCTCCGGGTACCACACGCGGGACGCGTATGGTACCCAGCCCCACCGCGCCGCCCGACCTCACTGGACTCGACGCTGCGGAGTTGCTCGCAAGCTGGGACGCCGCTTCGCCGGAAGACACCCGCCTGATCTACAGCATCCGCGTGGCGCTGCGTGAGTTGTTACGCCTTCCGGGCGGGTTTGAAGTCGCCGCCTCACTTTCCGCTCTCGGACCGAAGGCACCGGAACAAATCGCCGATGTGTCCCTCGCCATCGCCAGCCGGGATGCTGCCGGCTTTCTCCTCGCACACCTCGGACGCACCGGACTCACCGGAGAACGCACTGGCGATTACTTGAGGCACGCCGCACGCAACATTGGCGAAGACGATTTCGGCAAACTCACCGCGCTCACCGCCACAGTCGCGCAGGCTCCCCTGCAAAGGCGTTTCGCCCTCGCCGATGCGCTCGGCACGGCGGCGCGGGAGCGGAAGCTCACCCTGCCGGAGGCCACCAAACGCTGGACCGAGCGGACGCTCATCGAAGCGCTGAGTGCCGGGAAGGACAAGCTCCTCGACGACGCCATTGCCGCGGTGCGGGAGATGAAATCCGAGAGCAAGCGCGGCGCTTTGGCGAAGCTCATCGTCAGCACGAAAGAGAATGGGCTGCGACGCGCGGCAGCGCTCGACGCTCTGACGAATCTCCCCGGCGCATTCGGCATCGCGACGTTCGCGCTGCACGATCCGTCATCGCTTTACCTGCGGAAGAAAGCCGCCGAGTGGCTGGGCGCGCACGATGACACGGGCCGGGACGCCGCCTTGCTCGCCGCGCTCCCGACGGCGCCGTCCGAATTGGGCATCGTGATCGCGGGCGCACTCGTGAAGACGCACACGGGTTGCGCGCGGCTGCTCGATCTCATCGACGCGGGAAAAGCACCCGCGCAGCTGCTCCGCGCAAAATCCGTCGCCGGTCTTCTGGAGTCACGCGATCGCGCCCTCCGAGATCGTGCG